>JAJYBX010000316.1 GCA_021778785.1 Acidobacteriota bacterium | reverse complement strand
CTGCACCAGCACCAGCTTCCGGGCGCCGGTCGCGTCGCCCCAGAGCAGCACGCCCACGGCGGCCCGGCGGGCGTCCTCGGGGATGCGCAGGCTCAGCTGGTGGCAGCGGTCCCAGCGCTGCGGAACCCGCAGGCTCGCCTCGATGCGGGCCCAGGGCACCGGGGGCGCCTCGTCCGGCGGGCGCCAGGCGCTCATGGTCCGGCCTCCCGATTTAAAAGACCTCCACGAAGGGCACGAAGAGACCCAAGAGGGCACGAAGAAAGGCGGATGGATGGCTTCCCGGGAGCCTTCGTGATCTTCAGGCTGTTCTTGGTGCCCTTCGTGGAGATCCTTTCCCGAACGATCTCCCCAATCCTTCCGGTCCGGCCGCTCATTTCACCTTCCCGAACACCGACCCCTTCACGCGCTCCACGGTGTAGACGCCGCGGATGCGGCGAAGGCCGGCCATGAGCTCCACCAGGTGGGTCCGGTCCCGGACGCGCAGGGCGATGTGGAAGAGGCCGGCGCCCTCCTCGGTGGCCGAGCCGTGGAAGCGCTGCACATTGATGCCCACGCGCTGGATGCCCTCGGAGATGGCGGCCACCATGCCGGGCCGGTCCTCGGTGGTGAGGGCGATCTCGGTGTCGTAGAGCTCCAGGCCGTGCTTGCCCCAGGCCACGTTGACGCGCCGCTCGGGGTGGAGGGTGGCGGTGTTGAGCTGGGGGCAGTCCGCCCGGTGGATGGCGGTGCCGCGGGTGCGGGTGATGTAGCCCACCACCTCGTCGCCCCAGATGGGCTTGCAGCAGGCGGCCAGGGTGTAGAGGATGCCCGTGGTGTCGCCCACCACCACGGCGTCCATGAGGTTGCTGGCCTCCTCCCGGGGCTTGGCCCGCTCGGGCTCGGGCACCAGCGGCTCGATGAGCTTGTGGACGGTGATGCGCCCGAAGCCCAGGGCGGCGTAGGCCGCATCCCAGCTCGCCAGTTTCAGGTCCGCCAGCCGGGCCTCCAGCTTGGCCTGGGCCTCGGGCTCGTCGAGGCGGACGCCCAGGGTCCGGGCCTCCCGCTCCAGCCGCTCCTTGCCCTGGGTGATGGCGTGGGCCCGCTCCTCCTCGCGGATGAAGGCCTGGATGCGGCTCTTGGCGCTGGCGGACCGCACGAACCCCAGCCAGTCGCGGCTGGGCTTGTGGTCGGGCCGGGTGAGGATCTCCACCCGGTCGCCGTTCTGCAGGGTGTGCTTGAGGGGCACGATGCGGCCGTTCACCTTGGCGCCCACGCAGTGGTGGCCCACCTGGGTGTGGATGGCGTAGGCGAAATCCACCGGCGTGCTGCCCTCCACGAGGCTGCGCAGGTCGCCCTTGGGGGTGAACACCTGGATGCGCCCGAAGGTGAGCTCGCCCCGCAGGTTGGCCACCAGGTCGCGGCTGTCCTGGGCGTCCTGGTGCAGTTCCACCATGCGGCGGAGGAAGGCCACCTGGTTGATCTCGGCCCGGTTGGCGATGCGGCCGTCCTTGTAGGTCCAGTGGCTGGCGATGCCGGCCTCGGCGTGCAGGTGCATCTCCGGCGTGCGGATCTGCACCTCGAAGATGTCGCCGGACTTCATCAGCACCGAGGTGTGGATGCTCTGGTAGCCGTTCTCCTTGGGCAGGCTGATGTAGTCCTTGAACTTGCCGGGCACCGGCTTGTAGAGGGCGTGGACGAGCCCCAGGGCCGTGTAGCAGCTGGCCCGGTCGGGGCAGATGATGCGGTAGGCCAGCCAGTCGTGGATGTCCTCGAAGCCCTTGGCCTGGACGCCCATCTTCTTCCAGATGCCGTAGAGGTGCTTCACCCGCCCGTACACCTGCGCGGCGATGCCCTGCTGGCGGAGGATGGCCTCCAGCGAGCCATGGATCTCCTGGATGGTGCCGGCGATCTTCGCCCGCTTGCCCTCCACCGCGTCCTTCAGCTCGGCGTAGCGCTCCGGCTCGAGCTGACGGAAGGCCAGATCCTCCAGCTCCAGGCGCACGACGCCCATGCCCAGGCGGTTCGCCAGGGGCGCGTAGAGCTCCAGCGTCTCCCGGGAGATGCGCCGCCGCTTCTCCTCCTCCATGACGCCGAGGGTCTTCATGTTGTGCAGCCGGTCGGCCAGCTTCACCAGCAGCACGCGCACGTCCTTGCCCATGGCCACCAGCAGCTTGCGGACGTTCTCGGCGTTGAGCAGGTGCTTGTCCGTGAAGGCCAGCTTGCTCATCTTGGTGAGGCCGTCCACGATCTCGGCGATCTCTTCGCCGAACTGGGCCTTCACCTGGGGGAGGGTCATCAGGGTGTCCTCCACCACGTCGTGGAGGAGGCCGCAGGCCACGCTCGCGGCGTCCAGGCGCCAGTCCGCCAGGCTCTCCGCCACGGCCAGGGGATGGAAGAAGTAGGGCTCGCCGCTCTTGCGGAGCTGGGTGCGGTGCATCTCCTTGCCCACCGCGAAGGCCCGCATGAGGAGGGCCACGTCGCCCTCGGGGTGGTGGGTGAGGAAGGCCCGCTTGACCCGGTCGAAGGCGCCTTCCAGGGTCAGGCAACTGTCCCCTTCGCAGGCTGAGCCTTCCCCCTCTCGGAGGACGGGCTCCGGACTGGTCCCTGCGTCGGCCATGGAGGGAGTGTGAGGCACCCAGGGCCCCCGCGCCAGGGTCGAAATTCGGAAGTGCGGGAACTGCCGGAGGTAGCCTCGTTTTGCGCTCGGGCTGGATTCATCGGACACTCGGATCATGCCGCCCCGCCCCCCCTTCGACGACGCACCGGCCTTCAAGGGCTGGACCCGCCCCGGGCCGGTTCCGCCGGGGGGGATCGCGCCCGAGGCGGACGAAACCCTGGACGGCCTCTGCGGGCGGTGGCGCATCTTCCAGAAGGCGAAGGGCCACCGGTTCAGCGTGGACGATCTCCTGACGGCCTGGTACGGCACCGTCTGGTGCCCCCGGCCGGAACGCATCGCCGACCTCGGATCCGGCATCGGCAGCGTGGGCATGGTGGCCGCCTGGCGCTGCCCCGGCGCCGTGGTCCACACGGTGGAGGCCCAGGCCCAGAGCGCCGCCCTGGCCCGGAAGAGCGTCCGCTACAACGGGGTCGGGGACCGCTATGTCATCCACGAAGGCGACCTCCGCGATCCCGCGGTGCTGGCCGGCGAGGCCCCCTTCGACCTGGTGCTGGGCACGCCGCCCTACTGGCCCGAGGGCAGCCGCGTGGCCGCCGCCCATCCCCAGGCCGTGCCCGCCCGGCTGGAGGTGCGGGGCACCATCGCCGACTACGCCCAGGCCGCTGCGCGCATCCTGGCCCCCGGCGGCTGTTTCGCCTGCGTCTTCCCCAACGACCAGCGGGACCGGGCCCTGGCCGCCCTGCGCGAAGCCGGCCTCCTCTGCCTCCACCGCCGCGAGGTGGTCTTCAAGGAGGGCGAGCCCTACGGCCTCGACCTCCTCGCCGCCGCCCGCCGCCAGGACCTCC
>JAJYBX010000315.1 GCA_021778785.1 Acidobacteriota bacterium | reverse complement strand
GTCACCGCCCGCAGCGCCCCCGCCCACGAGCGGGCCATCCGCACCCTCATGGCCTGGAACATCCAAGTGGACGAGGCCATGTTCCTGGGCGGCCTGGAAAAGGCCGATTTCCTGCGCGAATTCGAGCCCGATTTCTTCTTCGACGACCAGACCGGCTACTGCGAGACCGCGTCCCGCGTGGGCCCCACGGGGCACGTGGTCAGCGGCGTGAAAAATGAGAAGCCAAGGGGTTAGATGGGCCCGTAGATGTTGTCCCGCTGCCAGGGCTCGTAGCCGGCGGCGCGGATCATGCGGGTCATCTCGTCGTTGTTGACGCTGTAGCAGGTGCCGGCGGCGCTGACGACGTTCTCTTCGAGCATGAGGCTGCCCATGTCGTCGCAGCCGTAGTGCAGGGCCACCTGGCCGGTCTTGCGGCCCATGGTGACCCAGCTGCTCTGGATGTGGGCGAAGTTGTCCAGGTAGATGCGGGCCACGGCGATGGTGCGGAGGTACTCGGCATCCGTGGGCTTGGGCACCTTGCCCTCCCACACCGTGTGGCCGCTCTGGAAGGGCCAGGCGGCGAAGGCGGTGTAGCCGCCGCCGTTGTTCCGCGCCAGGGCGCGGTCCTGCTGCTCCCGCAGCACGCGGAAGTGGTCGATGCGCTCCGCCATGGTCTCGGTGATGCCGAACATCATGGTGCCCGTGGTCTTCACGCCCTCCTCGTGGGCGGCCTCCATGACCTCCAGCCACTTCTCGCGGCCGCCCTTCAGGGGAGCGATCTTCTTGCGGATGCGGTCCACCAGGACCTCCGCCCCGCCCCCGGGGATGGAGCCCAGGCCCGCGTCCCGCAGATCGCGGATGGTCTTGCCGAGGCTCTGGCCGCTGAGCTTCGCCATCATCTGGATCTCCACGGGCGAGAAGCCGTGGACCCAGATGCCCAGGTCGCGGTGCAGGTAGCTCACCAGGTCCAGGTAGTAGTCCCAGGGCAGATCCGGGTTCACGCCGCCTTGCAGCAGGAAGCCCGTGCCGCCGATGGCCTTCGTCTCCTCGGCCTTCTGCCGGAGCTGCTCCTTCGTCAGCACATAACCGCGGGTGTCGCCGGGCTTGTGGTAGAAGGCGCAGAAGGTGCAGTAGACGTTGCAGACGTCCGTGTAGTTGACGTTGCGGTCGATGACGTAGCTGACGCGGCCCGGATCGTTGTGGCGGTCCCGCACGGCGGTGGCGGCCACGGCCAGATCCGGCAGCTCGGCCTGCTCCAGCAGCTGCAGAGCCTCGTCCTCGGTGACCCGGCGGCCCTGGAGGATCCCCTCGATGATCGCGTCCGTGGTGATCGTCGGCATGTCGGGCGGCCTAGACCTGGTAGCCCATGACCTGGAGACAGCGGCGGCAGACGCAGTCCTGCCCCTCGATGCCGTGCTGGAAGTGGTCGAGGGTGTAGGGATTGCGGCACTTCTCGCAGATCTGGGTGGGCTCGGTGGCGGTCTTGGGGGCGTAGAGATGGGTGGGATCGGGCATGACGGACTCCGGAGTCTTCAAGAATAGCGCGGTCGGGGCCCCGGGGCCTCCGCCCGTCATGACAGAGGCGGCCACCCGGGCCGCCTCTGCCTGCTAAACGATCGGAAGGCTACTCTTCCACGGGGGCGGCTTTGGCGCTTTCGTGGGGCCGGGTGTTCCGCTTGTCCTGGTGCTTGTGGGCCTGGGCCTCCAGCTTGTCCACGGCCTGGGTGATGCTGGCGTACATGTCGTCCGTCGTGGCCGACGCCACGAAGGCGTTGGCCCGGGTCTTGAGGGTGATCTCGGCCATGTGCCGGTGTTTCTCGACGCCCAGGATCACGTGGACATCGATGATGTCATCCAGGAAACTGGCCATCTTGTCCAACCGCTCCTTCGCATGGGTTTTCAGGGGCTCGGTGAGCTCCACGTGGCGGCCGGTGTAGTTGACCTTCATGGGACACTCCTCAAAGTGGGCCGGGCGGCCCGGAAAAGGCGGGGGCGCTGGATCGGAGCGGATGCCATGGGCCGGGCCCATGGCGGCTCATCGGCGCCGGCGCTGGGAGGCTGGAGGAATTTTCAATTCCTCCCGGTACTTGTTGACGGTCCTGCGCGCGACCTTGATGCCGTCCCGCTCCAGCAGGCCCGCGATGGCCTCATCGGAGAGGGGCTTGGCCGCGTCCTCGGCCTGGATGTAGGCCTTGATGCGGTGCTTGACCACGGTGGCGGAGACGTCCGAATCCTTCGGGCGCGCCGAGAAGAAGTAGTTCAGGTCGTAGAGGCCCTGGGGCGTGTGGATGGTCTTGGACTTCACCACGCGGCTGATGGTGCTCTCGTGGAAGCCCGTGGCCTCGGCCACGTCCCGCAGCACCATGGGCCGGAGATGCTCGATGCCGTGCTCCAGGAACTCCTTCTGCAGGTCCGCGATCTGGGCAGCCACGCGCAGCACCGTGCGGTTGCGGTCCTCCACGCCGCGGATGAAGTCCCGGGCGCTGCGGAACCGCTCGCGGATGAAGTCCTTGTCCGACTTGGCGTCCGTGGAGGCCAGGAACCGCTGGTACTCCCCGTTCACACGCAGGCGCGGCAGGCCCTCGTCGTTGAGATACACCTTCCAGTTCCCGTCCTCGCCCTTGAGCACCACCACGTCGGGCTTGACCACCCGCTCGCCCTCGGGATCGAAGGCCCGGCCCGGCGAGGGATTCAGGTGCTTGAGCTGGTCCATGGCGATGGCCAGGTCCTCTTCGCTGCAGCCGAGCACGCGCCGCAGTTTCACGCTGTCCCGCTGACCCAGCAGCGCCGAGTGGTCCTGGATGATGCGCACGGCCAGATCATCCGGCTCGGCGCCCGCATGCCGGAGCTGGAGCAGCAGGCTCTCCTGCACCGTGAAGCAGCCGACGCCGGAGGGATCGAACTCCTGGAGGACTTCCAGCGCCCGTTGCAGCGCTTCCTCCGGCACCCCCAGGTCCGCGGCCAGGTCGGACGCCGTGGTCTCGACAGAAGGGTGGTCGGGATCCAGGCGGAGGAACCCCTTGGGATCCAGGCGGTCGATGAGGCGCTCCACCAGGAAGGCCCGGGAATCCTCATGTTCCAGCGTCTCGTAGAGCTGGCTGATGAGGTGATCCTGGAGGGATTCGGTCGCGCTGAGGCGATCCTCCCAGGAGAGGCGGTCCTCCTCGGGGAGGGCGCTGGTCCGGGGCAGATCCGTGTCCCAGCTGTTCTCGGCGCCGCAGTCCGTCTCCTGGACCTGGGCCACGCCCTCCTCGGTGAACTTCTCGAGGTCCCCCTCGGGGTTCATCTCGCCGGCGGCGTCCAGGAGGGGCCCCAGGTCCACGGTATCCACGCCCTCGGGCAGTTCCATCCCTTCGGCCATCTGCTCGGAGGAGCCCTCGGTCACGTCGGAATCCCGCCCCTCCTCGATGGCCTCCAGCGTGGGCACCTCGTCCCCGTCCTCCGCCAGCTCCAGCAGGGGATTCTCCTCCAGTTC
>JAJYBX010000314.1 GCA_021778785.1 Acidobacteriota bacterium | reverse complement strand
GCGAGGCCTTCGCCGGCGACATCGGCTGCGAGAAGCGCATGGACTACACCGTGATGGGCAGCACCGTGAACCTGGCCTCCCGGCTGGAGAGCGGCGTGGCCAAGCCCGGCCAGATCGTGGTGGGCCCCCGGACGGCGGAGCTCATCGACCAGTCCCGGCTCCGCCCGATGGCGGCCGTGGCCCTCAAGAACATCGAGCAGGAGGTGCGACCCTTTGAGGTGCTCTGGGAGAGCGACGCGCCCACCGTGGTGCACGACGTGCCCTGAACGGCCGAGGCCCCAGCCGGGGGCCGGGGCCTCGGAAATGCAGGAGGCTCAGCGCTGGCCGGAGGGCCAGGTGCCGAAGGCCAGGATGGAGATCACCACGATGGGACCCACCACGGGGATGAGCCAGATGAAGGCCATGGCGCCGCTGTAGCCGGCCTTGGTGAAGATCCGCCAGAAGCAGAAGATGGGGAAGGCGATGGCGGCCAGCAGCAGGATGATCCAGAACACGCAACCGAAGGCCATCAGGCCCGCGAGGGCGGCGTCATCGGGACGGGGCTGGAGCATCCCAAGCAGGGGGAGGGCAGTAAGCATCGGTTCACCTCAAGGAGTTGGGGGGTTGGGGTGATTCTAGGCGAACCCTGCCGCCGGGCCACTATTCTTTGATGAAGTCCTTCCACAGCATCGAGGGCTGGATGCCGGAGTTCCGCTGGTACTTTCCCGAATCGTAGCTGTCGTACTCGCCGCTCACGGTGTGGTAGAAGATCTGGCAGATGGCCACGCCGGCATAGACGCGGACGGGCTGGATGCAGCTGATCTCCAGGGTCCAGTAGCCGCAGAAGCCGATGTCGCCGAACCCGGCGGTGACGTGCACGAAGAGGCCCAGGCGCCCCACGCTGCTGCGTCCCTCCAGCATGGGCACCAGGCCGTGGGTCTCGGTGTACTCCGCCGTCCGGCCCAGGTAGAGGCGCCCCGGCTCCAGCAGGAGGCCCTCCTTCGGGATCTTGAGGAACTCGATGCCGTTGGGCCTGGCCATGTCCAGCTCGCGGTCCGTATAGACCGCCAGGTCCTCCCCCAGGCGCAGGTTGTAGCTGTTGGGGTTCAGCTGGGCGTCGTCCCAGGGATCGATGCGGATCCGGCCCTGGGTCCGGGCCTCGAGGATCTGCCGGCCGGTGAGGATCATGTCGCCTCCCAACGGAAGACGCCCGCTTGCGCGGGCGCCGCATCCGGGATGCCTCCCGCCATCAGCGGTCGACCTTGATGACCAGGGACTTGGAGATGATGTCCTGCAGGCCCTTCCGCTCCCCGCCGAGGATCATCAGGTACGGCAGGCCCAGGAGCACGCCGTTCACCAGGTGCCCCACCATGCGGAGCACCGCGGTGGTGACGTCGATGCGTCCCAGGGGGTCGCCCTCGGGCACGACCCGCAGCTTCATCATCTTCTTGCCGGGGCTGGCGCCGAACGTGATCCAGCACCAGGGGATGAAGAACCAGGCATAGCCGATGGCCGCCACCAGGTGGAGCAGGCCGATGAGGGCCGATACAAGGCAGGAGGCGGGGCCGAGGATGTAGGCGAGGAGCATCTGGAGGACGAGGATGACCACCCACAGCGCCACCAGGGGCGCCACGTCGATGAGCACGGCCACGAGGCGGGTGAAGAAATCCCCCCGCTCGCCGGTGGGCTGGGCGTCGTCGGGCAGGGGGGGCAGGTAGGAGTGGAGGAAGGCCGGCGCGGGATTGGGCTGGGTGCCGGCATGGGTGAAGTGGCCGAATTCGGGAGCGGACTTCGCGGCGGACGGGGGGGCGACCGGTGGGACGGGCGGGACGGGCTTGGGGGCCGCCGCGACCGGGGGGGCCGGCTCCTGGAGCTCGACCTTGGGCTCGGGTGCCGGGGCGCCGCCATGGATGGCGGCCAGTTCCGCGGCGGACATGCGGACGGTGCCCAGGGGCGGGGCCGCGGGGGCCTCCTCGCGGTTGATGGCCACGGTGGCGTTCTCGGCCCGGGGGTCCTGGAAGGTGAGCTGGACCTGGCCGAGGGTGATGCGGTCGCCGTCCCGCAGGGGGGAGGCCTGCACCCGGTTGCCGTTCACGAGGACGCCGTTGCTGCTCTGGAGGTCCTGGATCTCGTACCCGCCGGCCACTTTGCGGACCACGCAGTGGTGGCGGCTGATGCTGGGATCCGGGAGGCGGAGCGTGTTGTCCAGCTCCCGCCCCATGTGGACTTCGTTGTCCACGATCTCGAACTCTCGGACGCCTGCGCTCTCGTGCACCAGCAGCTTGGCCATGGAAACCTCAAGGAGTGGGGATGGCCGGAAGTGTAGCGCAACCCGGCGGGCCCGTGGCAAGGAGAGCCGCCCCGCTCCGGGCCGCTTCTTTCTTGACGGGGTGCTGTGGACCCGCCAACCTGCGGGTAATCCCGGTAGGGTGGAGGGGGCATGGTGCTCTTCAATGCAGCCACAAAGGAGCTGACGGCCAAGATCGTCTATTACGGCCCAGGCCTCTGCGGCAAGACCACCAATCTGCAGCACGTCTATGACACCCTGCCCCAGGACGGGCGGGGCAAGATGCTGTCCCTGGCCACCCAGACGGACCGCACGCTCTTCTTCGACTTCCTGCCCATCGAGCTGGGCACGATCCGCGGCATGAAGACGCGCGTCCAGCTCTACACGGTGCCCGGCCAGGTCTTCTACGACGCCACCCGCAAGCTGGTGCTGCGCGGGGCGGACGCGGTGGTGTTCGTGGCCGATTCGCAGGCCCCGGCCCTGGAGAGCAACAAGGAGAGCTTCCAGAACCTCATCGCCAACCTCAAGGAGCAGGGCGCCGAACTCTCGAAGATCCCCCACGTGATCCAGTGGAACAAGCGGGATACGCCCAATGCCCTGCCCGTGCCCGTTCTCGACCAGGAGATCAACCTCTTCGGGGCCCCCACCTTCGAGGCCTGCGCCATGCGGGGCGAAGGCGTGAAGGAGACCCTGACGGGCGTGGCCCGGCTGGTGCTCAAACATCTGGCGGAGAAGTACGGCGGTGGCGTGGTGGAGGAGCCGGCCTTCCTGGCGCCTGCGCCGGCCCCGGCGGCCCCCACGCACACCCTGCCCCTGGAGGTGGAGGAGCTGTCCGCCGGTGAGCTGCTGGAGGAGATCGAGGAGATCCCCGCGGATGCCGCGGCCCAGGCCGCCCATGCCCCCCAGCCCACCCACATGCCCCACAGCAGCGTCGTCGAGGTCCCCGTGGTCCTCGACCGCAGCCTCTTCAGCGGCGAAGCCCCCGTCGAGATCAAGCTGAAGCTTTATATCAAGTAGGTCGTGGCGCGAAAAACGATGGCCGTTTTTCGTGAACGCGCGGACGAAGCCCGCGCGCCTGGGGCACACTGGAGTTTTGATCCGAGGCCCGTCCATGTCCCGCCAGGTCGTCACCCGCTTCGCCCCGTCGCCCACGGGCATGCTCCACATCGGGGGCGTCCGCACGGCGCTGTT
>JAJYBX010000313.1 GCA_021778785.1 Acidobacteriota bacterium | reverse complement strand
GGAGAAGCGGGGCGAGAACTGGCTGTCGCTGGGGATCTTCGAGGTCAGCGGCATGGAGGTGGACAGGACATCGCCCATGCTCACGATCGGGTAGTCCGGGTTCTCCTGGCGATCCCAGCGGAGGCCCAGGCCCAGCTTGAGGTTGTCGAGGGGGCGCCAGTCGGCCTGGATGAAGGCCGCTTCCTGCTTGTAGCTGGTGCTGAAGAGGCCCGCCTGGTGGACGTCCGAGCCGAGGCCGAAGTTCTGGCGGTAGGTGCTCCAGTTGCCGTTCCGGAAGTCGGTCAGGTTGTTGAAGAAGTAGACGCCCTGCCAGTTGCCGGCGAAGAACTCGGACACGTCGAGGGCGTTGTAGTCGATGCCGCCCTTGATCTGGAGGGTGGGCGTGACGTAGCTCAGGTTCTCCTGGAACTGGGTGCGCTTGGTGGTGTAGGTGCGGTCATAGGGATAGGCGCCGTAGTAGCCGACACCGCTGATGCTCACTTCGGGGCCGTTGACATAGGTGGACCGGGGCATGTCGTCCTTGGTGTAGCTGATCCGGGCCTCGTTCATCCAGTTGGCATTGAGGACCCAGCTCCACTGCAGCACATAGGCGTCCGTGGTCACGTCGTCGGAGGCCCGGTTCTCGGAGGCGGCCATGGTGCCGGAGCCGGTGTCGCCGGAGAACTTGGAGTGGTTGATGCGGAACTGCAGGGTCTGATCGGTGTTGATGTTCCAGTCGAAGCGGGCGAAGACCACATCGGAATCGGCCTTGCTCGTGTAGTCGCCGCCCTTGGACAGGAGCACGGCGTCCGCGGGATTGGTGGGATCGAGGGTCACGGGACGGGTGCCGCCCCACACCTGGTGGATGGGGCTGGTGTAGCGCTGGCCGTCGTAGGCCACGAAGTAGAAGAGCTTGTCCTTGATGATGGGGCCGCCGGCGCTGAAGCCGAACTGCTCCTGCTTGAACTGGCCCACGGGGTAGCTCGTGGTGTTGCCGTTGGGCTGGCGCAGGGTGGGGCCGGCTTCGACCCAGGCCCGGGGCCGGGTGTAGTAGAAGAGGCTGCCGCCGAAGTCGTTGGTCCCGTTCTTGGTGATGGCGTTCACGTAGCCGCCGCCCATGCGGCCGAACTCGGCCGAGGCGCCGTCGGTGATCACCTGGTACTCGCGGATGGCCTCGATGGAGATGGTGAAGGGGGTCTTGCCCTCGGCCGCGCCCAGAGCGCCTCCGAAGAAGGGCTCGTTGTTGTCGGCGCCGTCGATGTTGATGGAGGTGTTCACGCCACGCTGGCCGGCGATGGCGAGGTTGCCGCGGCTGCTGTCCACCACCACCTGGGGCGTCAGGGTGGCCAGGTTGGTGAAGGAGCGGTTCAGGACGGGCAGGTTGGACAGGTTGTCCGGGGAGATGTAGGCCGCGGCGCTGGCGCGGTCGGCATCCACCTGGGCGCTGGCGGCGACCACTTCCACCACGGCGCCGGTCTCAGGGGCCAGGCGGACGGTCAGGGGGGCGGCGTCACCGAGGTTCAGGTTCACCTTCACGTTGCTGGCGGTCTGGAACCCGGCCTTGGTGACGGTCACCTGGTAGGGCCCCACCGGCAGGAGGGAGGCCATGTAGCGGCCGTTCGCATCGCTCTGCACCGTGCGCAGGAATCCGGTCTCCATGTTCCGGATGGCCACGGTGGCCCCGGTGATGGGGGCTCCCTGCTTGTCGAGGACCCGCCCGGCCAGCTGGGTGGAGACACCCTGGGCGCAGAGGGGGGCCGCTGCCACCAGCAGGGCCAGGATGGTTGTCGCGCGTGTATGCCTATTGCGCATGAAAGGTTCCTCCTTGGCGATTGGATCTAGGCTACCGGGAGAGCCGCTCCGGCAAAAGGGACCAATCGGTGGGGGAACGAAAACGTCACCTGGGACACCAGATGGTCACGACGGGGCATTCCGGTTGAGACACGATCTCTCGAAGGCGGACCCTGATAGGCTTCAAGCTTCCCACGGGATCCGCATGCGACTGGCAGCCCTCGCCCTGGCCATCACCCTCCCCATCGCCGCCCAGGCCCCCGCCACCATGCCCCTCTCGGAGATCCGGGCGGGGATGAAGGGCTACGGCCGGACCGTCTTCCAGGGCGGGAAGATCGACCGCTTCGAGTTCGAGGTGGTGGGCATCCAGCGGAACGCCTACCCCGGCCGGGGCCGCATCATGATCAAGGCCAGCGGGGGGCCTCTGGCGGACACCGGGATCCTCGCGGGCATGAGCGGCAGCCCCTGCTATATCGACGGCAAGCTCATCGGGGCCCTCAGCACCGGCATCCAGTTCGAGAAGGAGGCCATCGGCGGGATCACGCCCATCGGGGAGATGCTGGAGCAGTTGCGGGACATCCCGGAGACCCCCCCCAGCCGCACGCCGCTCATCCTGCCCAAGCTGGAGCCCCCCAAGGTGCTCAAATCGGCCCTGCTGGGGCAGATGATCCCCCTGGATGTCCTCATGGGGGGCGAGGACGCCGATGCCCTCCCCATGGCCGTGGCCGGCACGCCCCTGTCGCCGGAGACCCAGAAGCTGTGGTCGGGCCTGCCCATCCGCTTCGCGGCGGCCCCGGCCCTCTCCCCCACAGCCGGCAAGGAGCAGGCCAGCCCCCTGGAGCCCGGCGGCATGGCGGCGATCTCCCTCATGCAGGGGGACCTGGACATGACCGCCGCGGGGACCATCACCTACGTCTCCGGCAAGCGGGTGCTCCTCTTCGGCCACCAGCTCTTCAACCTGGGGCCCCTGGACCTGCCGCTGTGGTCCGCCACGGTGGCGACGGTGGTGCCCAGCTATTCCAGTTCCTTCAAGCTGGCCATGCCCGTGGCCCAGGTGGGTGCCCTGCGCCTGGACCGCAGCTCGGGCGTGGCGGGCATCCTCGGGGCCGAGCCGCACATGGTGCCCCTCCGCGTGGGGCTGAACCTGGGCGGGCGGAAGACCCTGAACTTCCGCTTCGAGCTCATGGACAACCCCATGCTCACTCCCGTGCTGGCGGCCACTGCCGTGGCGCAGGTCCTGGACAGCAACATCCGCGGCGCGGGGTTCCAGAGCCTCTCGCTGCAGGGCAACATCAAGCTGGCCGGGCAGAACCCCATCCAGGTGGAGAACGTCATCGCGGATCTGAACGCCGGGCGCATGGCGCAGTACGTGGGGGCCATGCTCCAGGCCGTGACTTTGAACCCCTTCGAGAAGCCCACCATCGAGGGCATCTCCCTGAACATCAAGGCCGAGGAGCGCCTGGATCTGGCGGGCATCGCCGGCGTGAGGCTGCTCAAGGCCCGGGCCAAGCGGGGCGAGGTGCTGCCCGTCCTGGTGACGCTCCAGAACATCCAGGGGGTCCGCGAAACGGCCACCTTCGACATCCAGGTGCCCCTGTCCGCCGCCAAGGGCAAGGCGATCCTCATGGTGGGCGACGGGTTCAGCCTCACCGCGGCCGATCCAGACCAGCGGGCCATCCAGGTGACGA
>JAJYBX010000312.1 GCA_021778785.1 Acidobacteriota bacterium | reverse complement strand
GGGGAGGTGGGCGGGGTGACCGTGGTGGATTCCGCCACGCCGGATCCGGATCCCATCGCGCCCCGGAAGACGCTGATGATGGGCCTCTTCACCTTCCTCGGCCTGTTGTCCGGCGTCGGCCTGGCCCTCCTCCGGAAGGCCTTCAGCCAGGGCGTGGAGGACCACCGCCTCATCGAATCGAAGCTGGGGCTGCCGGTGCTGGTGACCATCCCCCACAGCAAGGCCCAGGAGACGCACTGGCAGGCCATCCAGAAGGGCGAGGACGGCCTCCACCTGCTCTCGGCGCTGAACCCGGAGGATCTGGCCACGGAGAGCCTCCGCAGCCTCCGGACCAGCCTCCACTTCTCCATGAAGCAGTCCGGCTCGCACACCATCATGGTCACGGGCCCCTCGCCGGGCATCGGCAAGTCCTTCGTCAGCGGGAACCTCGCCGCGGTGCTGGCCCGCTCCGGGAGCCGGGTGCTCGTGGTGGACGCGGATCTCCGGAAGGGCGCCCTCCACCGTCTCTTCTGGTCGAAGGACCGCTCCGGCGGCCTGTCCGATGTGCTCGCCCACCTGGCGGAGTGGGAGACGGTGGTCCACAAGACGGCTGTCCAGCGCCTCTTCCTCATGATGTCCGGGTCCATCCCCATGAACCCTTCCGAGCTCCTGATGATGGACACCCTCGACGAGTTCCTCGCCCAGGCCTCCAAGAGCTATGACTACGTGATCCTGGACGCCCCGCCCGTGCTGGCCGTCACCGACGCCCTCCTCATCGGCGCCAAGGTGGACACCACGCTCCTGGTCGCGAAGTACGGCGTGCATCCCATGGACGAGCTCCGCGCCTGCCTGGACCGCCTCGACCGCGCGAGCATCCCGGTGATGGGCTGCGTGTTCAACGACGTCCAGCCGCTGAGCATTCCCGGCCACTACCCCCACTACCGCTACGCCTACCACTACCGGTACGAATGAGGGGCGGGCCAGCCGTCAGCCTGTGGCCGCCGCCGCGCTGAGCCGGAGGAACTGCCAGGGGTCGGCCCCCTCGAAGCTCTGTCGCTCGGCCTTCGGGAAGACCTCCAGGAGCGCCTGGACGTGCAGGGGCAGCACGTAGTAGACGAGGATCTCCTGCTCGGGATGGGCCAGGAGCTGCGCCTTCAGCCGCTCCGCGAAGGCCCGCATCGTGGTCCTCCCGAAGGGATTGGCCAGGTAGAGGATGGCGCCCGTGAAATCCACGCCGGAGGCGAGGATGTCCGTGGTGAGGACCTCGATGCCACCGGACTTGTCCCAGCTCTTCTTGATGCGCCGGAGGTTCTCCCTCGCCAGCTCCGCAGCGGCCGGATTGATCTCGATGCCCACCATCCGCTCGAACCCCAGGCTCGAGAAGTAGGCCAGGGGGCGCCCGGCACCGCAGCCCACGTCCACGAAGACCTTCCGGGCGCACCCCGAGGCGCGCATGTGGTCCGCCATCGCGGCCATGACGCTGTAGGGGGCCGGCTGGCAGGGCTTGCTGTCGCCGCCGGTGGATTGCATGATCCGGAAGTCCCGGCGGAAGGTGGATACGCCGATGCGCCGGTCCAGGAAGTACTCCGCGAGGTTCTTCCATCCCGACCCTGCGGCGTGGAGGGGGTTCTGGGCGATCTTCCGGAGGATGTAGCCGAGGTAGGGCATGACGGCCCCTTCAGGGTGGGGGCTCCCGGCGCCTTCCGGGAGCGCCGGGAGCCCATGTTCGGGGGAGGGCGGGGGGCCGCGGCATCACGCGACTCCCATGAAGGCCAGGATGTCCGCCGTGACCCGGCGGACATCGTATTTCTCTTCCGCGATGCGGCGGCCCTCCGCGCCGAACCGGGCGATCAGGTCCCGGTCCGACGCCAGCCTGGAGAGGGCTTCCGCGAGGGCGGCGCTGTCGCGCACGGGCACCAGGAAACCATTGCGGCCATCGCGGACCGTGGCCCGGCATCCGGGCGCGTCGGTGGTGACGACGGCCAGTCCCATGGACATGGCCTCCAGCACGGAGCGGGGCGTGCCCTCCCCGTACGAGGGGAGCACCAGCACGTGGGCGGAGGCCAGGGCCGGCCGCACATCCCCGGTCTCGCCCAGGTATTCCACGATGCCCTCGCGGGTCCAGGCCTCCACCTGGTCCGCCTTGATGGCGTTCGGATTGCTGTCGAGGGGCCCCAGGATCTGGAAGCGGGCCGACACCCGGCGTTCCGAGAGGATCCGGCAGGCCTGGACGTACTCGTTCAGCCCCTTGTCGCGGAGGAGGCGCCCCACGAAGAGGAAGGTGGCGGGGCCCGGAGGCAGGGGGGAGGGTCCGAAATGGTCCAGGTCCACGCCCGAGCCGTTGATGATCTTCCTGGCCTGGCCCTCCGGCAGCATCCCCTCGGTCGTGAAGAACGCCAGATCGTCCTCGTTCTGGAAGAGGACGCCCCGGCACCGGCGCAGGGCCAGGCGGTACAGGGCCTTCACCACCCGGCGGACGGCGCGCTCCCGCCAGCCGCCAGGTTCGCCCTGGAGCGTGGTGCCCCGGCCCGTGATCATGGCGAAGCGCTCGCGCACGCCCGCGGGGCCGGCCGCGAGGACGCCGAAGGCGATGGCCTTGGCCTCGTAGGCCAGGAGGGTGTCCAGGCGCAGCCGCCGGAACAGGAACCCCAGCCGGACGAGGCTGGCGAGATCCCGGAACGGATTCACGCCCGTGCGATCGAGGGTGATGGGCACGTAGGTCGCGCCCAGCGCCGCGAGGTCGGCCCGGATTTTCGGCGTGCCGCCCGGCGCGATCCCGTAGACCGTGTGTCCGGCCCGGGCCATCTCCGAGATCAGGTGGCCCCGGAAGTTCACCAGATCCCTGGCTTCCCCTCCCAGCACGGCGATCCGCATCACAACCTGGCCGCCTGGGCGGCGAACCAGGGCACCAGCTCGTCCAGACCCTGGGCCACGGAATGGGTGGGCTCGTAGCCCAGCTGCGCCTTGATCTTGCCGAGGTCGGCCTGGGAATGCCGGATGTCGCCCTCCCGCAAGGGGCCGTAGAGGGGCTCCCTGCGCACGAAGCCCGGTTGGAGGGCGGCGAGGCGGTCCACGATCATCCAGTAGAGCCGGGTGAGGGGGGTGGTGCCGCCGTAGGAGACGTTGAACACCTCCCCCAGGGCCGTCTCCGGCGCCGCGCTGGCCAGGAGGTTGGCCTGGACGGCATTGGCGATGAAGCAGAAGTCGCGGCTCGTCTCCCCGTCGCCGTGGATGGTGCAGGCCTCCCCGTCCGTGAGGGCGTGCAGCCACTTGGGCATCACCGCGGCGTAGGGCCCGTCGGGGTTCTGGCGGGGACCGAAGACGTTGAAGTAGCGGAACCCGATGGGCCGGAACCCGTAGGTCATGGCGAACATGGCCGCGTACTGCTCGCCGATGACCTTGGTCAGGGCGTAGGGCGACAGCGGGCGACCAGTCCGGGATTCGACCTTGGGCAGGCCGGCGTCGTCGCCATAGACCGAGCTCGAGGAGGCGTAGGCCATC
>JAJYBX010000311.1 GCA_021778785.1 Acidobacteriota bacterium | reverse complement strand
TGCCAGCCCCAGTAGTAGCATTCGTCCGCATTGAGGGCGGCCACCAGCTGGGCCTCGGCTCCGGCCCAGTCGCCCAGCTGCTCCAGGGCGATGGCCAGCAGGCGCAGCGTGCGGGGATCCTTCGGTTGGAGGCTCAGGGCCTTCAGCAGCCAGCCCTTGCCCTCCGCGGCCTGGGCCCGGTGCAGGTGCAGGAGGCCCATCAGCTCCAGGGCCTTGGGATCCTGGCCCTGGATCGCCAGCGCCTGCTGCAGGACGATCTCGGCGCCATCGGGATCCTGCAGGAGCAGACGGAGGTAGCCGAGGTTGCGCAGGTGGAGGCTGTTCCTGGGCGACTCGTCCCGCAGCGATTCGAGCTGGGCGAGGAGCTCCAGGCCCTCCTCCTCCGGCGCGTGATCCCCGTGGCAGAGCAGGCGTTCGAACCAGGCCTCGCCGTGGGCCCGGTCCTCCGCCAGGAGGCCGTCCAGGATCTCCCGCGCCTCCGCATGGCGGCCACGCCCATTGAGGGCGCGGGCCAGGCCGAGGCGCTCTTCGAAGGCGGCACCCGCCCTCTCCTTCAGGGCGGTGAGCCCGGGGTCGAGCAGCTTGAGCCAGGGGCGTGCCATGGGAGTCCTCGCGGTGGGGCTCCAGCTTATCACTGGGGGGCAGCCAGCGCCGCCGCGAGGCCGTCGCAGAGCAGCTTCGCCATGGCCTCGCGCGTCTCCACCGTGGCGGATCCGAGGTGCGGAAGCAGCACGGCGCGGGGCATCCCGGACCAGCGCGGATCCACCTTCGGCTCGCCCGCGTAGACATCGAGGCCCACGCCGCCCAGGTGGCCGGAGGCCAGGAGCTCCATGGCGGCGGCTTCGTCGAGGATGCCGCCGCGCGCGGTGTTGATCACCACCGCGCCGGCGGGAAGTCGAGCCAGGGCGGGCCCGCTGAGGAGGCCCCGCGTCTGCTCCGTGAGGGGGCAGTGGAGGGACAGCACCGCGCTCTGCGGCAGCAGATCCGCCAGGGGAAGGCGGGGCGCGTGGTCCGGTCCGAAGTCCACGGATCCACCGGAGCCGTCGCGGTCCCAGAAGACGGGCCGCATGCCCAGGGCCCAGACGCGGCGGGCGAAGGCCCGGCCGATGGGGCCGCTGCCGAGGATGCCGCAGGCCTTGCCGGCGAGGCCGGGCCCGAGCAGCTGGTCGGGCGCCCAGCCGGTCCAGGCGCCAGAGCGGACGAGGGCCTCGCCCTCCGCCACCCGACGGGTGACCGCCAGCAGCAGGGCCAGGGCGAGATCCGCGGTGGCATCCGTGAGCACCCCGGGCGTGTTCACCACGGTGATGCCCCGGGCCTGGCAGGCCGCCAGGGGCAGGTGGTTCACGCCGACGGAATAGGTGCCGATGGCGCGGAGGCCGGGCGCGGCTGCGAGATCAGCCTCGGTGAGGGGTTCGGAGAGCATGACGACCAGGGCCTCGGCCTCCGCCAGGGCGGCGGTCCACTCCGGGGAGCGGAAGGGGGCGATGCGGAGGCCGGGGAAGCGGGCTCCCAGATCGGCCAGGGCCGGACCCACGAGGGCGGAGGTGGAGAGGATGCGGATGCTCATCGTTGCAGGGCCTTCAGCGAGCGGCGGATGGCCTCCGCCAGGGGCGGCTTCTCGTCCCGCAGCTCCGCCACCACCGGCAGGACCGCCTCCTCCCTGAAGCCCAGGTTCGTGAGGGCGGACCGGAGGTCGGACTCCCAGGGATCGCCCGCCGAACCAGGCCCCCCCAGGCCGGAGAGGCCCGAGATCCCGCCCATCTTCTCGGACAGCTCGAAGCACAGCTTCTCCGCCGTCTTCTTGCCGACGCCCGGGATGCGGGTGAGGGCCTTCACGTCGCGGGTGCGGATCGCCTGCACCAGATCCTCCAGGGGCAGGGCGCCCAGGGCCGCCAGGGCCAGCTTGGGCCCCACGCCGTCCACCTTGATCAGCAGCCGGTAGAGTTCCCGCTCCTGGGCCGTGGCGAATCCCAGCAGGGAGATCTCGTTCTCCCGCACCAGCAGTTCCGTGTGGAGGATGACCTCCGCCCCCGGCTCCGCCAGCAGGCCGTAGGTGGAGAGGCTGATGGCAGCCGCGTAGCCCACTCCGCCGCACTCCACGAGGGCGAGGTTGGGCAGTTTCTGGATGAGTTCCCCGCGCAGGCGTCCGATCATCCCTCCAGCATACAAAACGGCGGCCCGGAGACCGCCGTGAACCTGGGATCGGCCACCGGACCGGTCTGCGCCATCACCTGGCCGGAGGAGCCGTCCCCGCGGGTGGCGGGGCGGGGCTGGCCGCGGGGCCGCCCCCCAGCACCTTGTAGAGGGTGACGAGGTTGGCGGCCCTGGCCAGGCGGAGGGTGATGAGTCCCTGCTGGGCGGCGATCAGGGACCGCTGGGCGTCCAGGACGCTGAGGTAGCCGTCCAGGCCGGCCTTGTAGCGCTCGGTGGCCAGCTGGTAGGTGCGGTCGAGGGCCCGGGCGAGGGCCTCCTGGGCGGCCAGCTGGTCCCCGAGGGTCCCGCGCTGGGCGAGGGCGTCCGCAACCTCCCGGAAGGCCGACTGGATGGCCTTCTCGTACTGGGCGAGGGCGATGTCGCGATCCGCGTGGGCCACCTTGAGGTCCGCCCGCCGCGCGCCGGTGTCGAAGATCGGGAGGTCGATCCGGGGGGCGAAGGTCCAGGTGTCCGAACCGCCCGTGAAGAGCCCCGACAGGTCGCTGGCCATGGATCCGGTGGCCGCCGTCAGGGAGATGCGGGGGAAGAAGGCTGCCCGGGCCGCGCCGATGTTGGCGTTGGCGGCCCGCAGCTGGTGTTCCGCCGCGACGATGTCCGGCCGGTGCACCAGCACCTCGGAGGGCAGCCCCGGCGTGAGGTCCTTCAGGGCCGTCACGGCGCCCAGCGACACGGGAAGCAGGTCGGCCGGCACCGGGGCTCCCACGAGGAGGTCCAGCGCGTTCACATCCAGGGCCACCGCGCGGGTGTACCGGGCCACGTCGCCGCGGGCGGTCTCCAGGCCGATCCGGGCCCGCTGGGCGTCGATCTCGGAGGAGAGCCCGAGTTCGAACCGCTGCTGGATGAGGCGGCTCGAGGTGTCCTGGCTGGCGAGGGTGTCCTGGGCCAGCTTGAGCCCCTCCTGGTCCGCGGCCAGGGCGAGGTAGAGGTTCGCCACGCCGCCCAGCAGGGAGATCTGCGCGCTGTCGCGGGCCTGCTCGGTGGCCAGGTACTGTTCCAGGGCCCGGTTCTTCAGGCTGCGGACCCGGCCGAAGAAATCCAGCTCCCAGGCGCTCACGCCGACCGTCGCCGAGTCCTGCTCGACGACCATGGAACGGCCCGTCGAGGAGACGCTGGCGGGGAGCCTCTCCTTGAAGCCCTGGCCCACGGCGCTGACCGCGGGGAGGAGTCCGGCGCGCTGGATCCGGTAGTACGCCCTCGCCTTCTCGGTGTTCAGGGCGGCGATCCGCAGATCGCGGTTGTTCCGGAGGGCCAGGTCGAGGACCTCCCTT
>JAJYBX010000310.1 GCA_021778785.1 Acidobacteriota bacterium | reverse complement strand
CACCCGCCAGGCCATCCTGGACCATCGGGCCTCCTTCCGGGAAGGGACAGCGAAGGCCCAACTCCCGGATGCCCTCCGGGCCCGCTGGAAGGCTGTGAAGACCCCGCTGACCCTGGTCGCGGTGTTCGGCTCCTGGTGCGGGGACAGCCAGCGGGAACTGCCGGAGCTGCTGGCGCTGGAGGCCGAGCCCAATCCCTTCATCGAGGTGCACTACCTGGGCGTGTACCGGGACAAGAAGCTGGAGACTGCGGCCTGGCCCAAGGGGTGCCCGCCCCAGCCGGTGGAGCGGGTGCCGACGTTCTACCTTTTCTCCCTCCAGCCGGGGGGTGGCCAGAAGCTGGTGGGCACCATCGTGGAGACTCCCCCGAAGGCGGGCCAGCGCATGGCCGAGGCCCTGGTGGACCTGGCGGAGAAGGGCTCCCTGGCCTTCTGAACTCACCGCAGACGGAGATCTGCCGATGGGAAGGGCATGGCGCGTCTCCGATCCCTGCTGCTCATCCTGTGCGCGGTGCTGGCGCTCCGGGCCACGGAGCCCATCCGCGTCGGCGTGGACGATTGGACCACCCTGAATCCCCTGCTGGTGGCGCGCGACACGGACGTGCAGGTTACGGATCTGCTCTTCGATCGCCTGGTGACGCTGGATGACCACGGGCAGTTCATTCCCGAGCTCCTGCAGAGCTGGGAAGTCCGCCGGGGAGGCCGGGAAGTCCTGCTCCACCTGCGCCCGGGCCTGACCTGGCAGGACGGCAGTCCCATCGAGGCCGAGGATCTGGTCTTCACCTGGCGGATGCTCCGGCAGCCCCAGGTCCGTGCCATCAACGACACCGTCCCCGGGGTTCGCAGCCTGGACGACCTGGAGGCCCTGGGGCCGCTCACCGTCCGGATCCGCCTGGCCCGGCCCCGCGGCACCCTGATGTCCGACCTCTACAACTTCATCCCGGTTCCCCGCCGGCACTACGCGATGGGAGCCAAGCCGGCGACCGCCGCGGTCAACTTCGCCCCTGTGGGTTCTGGCCCCTACCGGGTGGTGGGGCGGGCCACCCGGACGGAGATCCGCCTGGAGCGGTGGGATGGCTACCGGGGGCCCCACCCGGGAGCCTGGCCCGCCTTCGAATTGAAGAATCTCACCCCCATGAAGCAGGTCCGCGAGGCCCTGGTGGCCGGGGGCCTCGACCTCTGCCCCGTGGGTTCGCTCAGCCACTACCTGGTTCGCCATGGCGCCATCATGGGCGGTCGGCTCCGCGCCTACGCCGCGCCCCAGGCGGCTTTCAACGCCTTCTTCCTCAACTGCGATCCGAAGCGCAGCCTGCTGGGCGACGTGCGAATTCGGCAGGCGCTGGCGGAACTGGTGCCCTGGGAGCAGTTGGCCCGGGGCCGGCAGTTCTTCGGCACCCGCCTGGCGACCTCCTTCTGGCCCCCCGAAGGTTGGGCCTACGATCCCACGCCCCGGCCCCTTCCGCGGCTCAGCCGGGCCCGGGCGCTCCTGGACGCGGCGGGCTGGCGCCTGGGGTCGGATGGGGTCCGTCACGATGCCCAGGGCCGGGCGCTGGACCTCGTGGCCTACGAGCAGGTCGAGGCCGGCCAGCACAGCGTGACCCACCTCCTGGTGGCCCGGGCCGCCAAGGTCGGGGTGCGGATCGAGATCCGGCCCGTGTCCTTCGACGAACTGGGCCGCAAGTCAGCGGCCCATGAAGGGGACTTCTGGAGCTACGGATGGACCACGGGCCTGGATCCGAACGACGACAGCCCGCTCTTCACGAAGGACGGCCTCCGCAGCGGCGCCAATGTCAGTGCCTACCTCAACCCGGAAGTGGACCGTCTGTTCGACGAGGGGCAGCACACCGTGGATCCGGAGGCACGGAAGCGGATCTACCGCCGCATCGCCGACATCCTGTGGCGGGACCGGCCGGTGATCCCCCTCACCTACAACCTCACGCGGTACATCGCGAACCAGGACCTGCGGGGGGTGGCCTTCAATCCGCTGGGGCAGCCCTTCGGCTTCTGGCCGGGCATGCGGGGCTGGACGCTGGCACAGTGAGAATCGCCTGATTTAAAACCGGGCCGTCATCTGGTCGATAGATCCCCCATGCGTCTCCGGATCCTGGCCGCCCTCTGCCTCGCCGCCCTCCTGCGGGCCACGGATCCCATCTCCATCGCCCTGGACAAGCCAGTGCTCAGCTTGGATCCCCTCCTGCTGGCCCGGGAGGTGGAGGTCCAGGTGGTGGACCTGGTCTTCGATCGGCTGGTGGCCATCGACGAGCACGGGAACTACCTGCCGGAGATGCTGGAATCCTGGACCATCTCGAAGGATGGCCGGGATGTGCTGCTGAAGCTGCGGCCCGGCCTCACCTGGCAGGACGGCAGCCCCATCGAGGCCGAGGATGTGGTGGCCACCTGGCGCATGCTCTCCCTCCCGGCCGTGCGGAAGGTCTACGACCTGGTGGGTGTGCGGACCCTGGACAGTGTGGTGGCCGAGGGCCCCCTGCAGGTCCGCATCCGCCTGCGCCAGCCCCGGGCCTCCCTCCTCGCGGACCTGTACAACTTCCAGCCCGTCCCCCGGAAGCTCTACCGGTTGGGGGCGGATCCCTTCAAGAACCCCCTGAACTATGCCCCGGTGGGGTCGGGCCCCTACCGGGTGCTGCCTGGCGCCAACGCCCGGGACATCCAGCTCGAGCGCTGGTCCGGGTACCGCGGGCCGCACCCGGGCCTCTGGGACCGGTTCCATTTCCGGGTGCAGCCGGCGGATACCCGGGAATACCTGCGTCAGATCCGTGCCGGGGAGTACCACTTCGCCGACCTGGACTGGTTCCATCACTACCTGCTGCGCCAGGGGGCTCTGGGGACGCCGGAACTCCAGGCGCTGTCCACTCCCACCTCCTCCTACGACACCTTCTGGATGGACTGCGATCCCGCGCGCAGCCTGCTGGGGGACAAGCGTCTCCGCCGGGCCCTGGTGGAACTTCAGCCGCTGGAGTTCCTCCTGGCCCAGCGCCGGCTGCGCCCCAGCCGTCTGGCCACCAGCCTCTGGTCGCCCCTCAGCTGGGCCTACGAGGCCGTCCCCCAGACGCTCCCGAAGCTGGCGCGGGCCCGGGCCCTCCTGGACGCCGCCGGCTGGCGGACCGGACCGGACGGAGTCCGCCGGGATGCAGGCGGGCGGCCCCTGCGGCTCGTGATGTACGCCGTCCAAGGCTATTCGCGGCTGGATGCCGTCCAGGCCTTCGCGGACCTGGCCCGGAAGGCCGGAATCGACCTGGACCTGCGCCGGGTGGGGATCGACGAGGTGCTGGCCCGGGCCGCCAAGGGGGAGGGCGATCTCTGGGCCTATGGCTGGAACACGAGCCTGGATCCCGACGCCGAGGCCCCGCTCTTCACCAGCGAAGGCATCCAGGGCGGCACGAACGTCACCCGCTACCACAGCCCCGAGGTGGACCGCCTCTTCGCCGCGGCCCGGCACGAGATGGACGCCGGGCGCCGCCGCGCCATGTACCGCCGCATCAACCTGCTGGTGCAGAGC
>JAJYBX010000309.1 GCA_021778785.1 Acidobacteriota bacterium | reverse complement strand
CGCCACCCTCAGCGGTTGCGGCCCCGAGGTGCTGAAGCAGCTCACCCGCATCGGCAGCGACCTCCACCACTTCGACATCGGCACCTGCGGCAAGGACGGTCAGGGCGTCCCCGTCAGCGACGCCCTCCCCACCATCCTCTGCCCCGCCCTCGTCGTGGGCGGCACCGCCGAGCCCCTGCCGAGCGTGATTTGAATCCAATTAAATAGATCCACCACGAAGACACGAAAAAAGCAAAAGGGTGGAATTCCATGTGGGACTTCAGCGAGGAACTCGAAGCCAAAGCGCGGGAGGTCGTCGACGCCGGGTTCCACGTTCACCGTGAATTGGGTCCGGGGCTACTCGAAAGGGTCTTCGAGTCGGCCTTGGTGCATGAACTCACCTCCAGGCACCTCTCCGTACAGCGCCAAGTCCAAGTGCCTCTGAACTACAAGGGTACCCCTCTCGAAGACCTGCTCAGACTGGATCTCCTGATAGAGGGTTCCATTATCGTCGAAGTCAAATCAGTAGAGACCATCCTCGCCGTTCACAGGGCCCAGCTCATGAGCTACCTCAGACTTTCAGGACGAAGGCTCGGCTTCCTGATGAATTTCAACGTGCCCACATTCAAGGACGGCATCCGCCGTCTGGTGGTTTAAATACATTTCTTCGTGTTTTCGTGTCTTCGTGGTGAATCTGTTGTCTTTTTTATTGAGATCCTGACATGACCGATCCCTTCCGCTCCTTCATCCCCGAATCCCTCGAGGCCCGGCTCCAGGAGGGCCTCGCCCATGCCATGAATCTGGGTGCCGAGGGGGCCGAGGCCTTCCTCTCGGTGTCCCGCTCCCGCAAGGCGAAGGTGCAGAACGGCGCGCTGGAGGACCTGACCGCCAGCAAGCGGGGCGGGCTGGGTGTGCGGGTCATCCGTGCCGGATCGAAGGGCTTCCGCACGGGCCTCGCCACCACCAGCGATCTGGCGGCGGCGGATTTCCGCGACCTCTTCGCCCAGGCGTGGGAACTGAGCGCCCTCGGCGACGAGGACCCCTGGCTCCGCCAGGCGGAACCCTCCGGCCTCGACGACCTGCCCTCCCGCTTCGATCCCGCCGTGGATGCCCTCACCCCCGAGCAGCGCATCGAGCGGGCCCTGGCCCTGGAGGCCGAGGCCCGGAAGGCCTCCCCCAAGGTCGCCGCCGTGCGCGAATCCTCCTGGAGCGACGGGGCCGGCGCCAGCCTGCTCCTCACCCAGAAGGGCGTCCGGGCGGCGGACCTCGGCTCCAGCTGCTCCGCCGCCATCGAGCTGGCGGTGGCCGAGGGTGGGGATCGCCAGGCCGCCTGGCACTGGGACGTGGCCCGCAGGCCCACCCTGGATCTCGCCGCCATCGGCGCCGAGGCCGCCCTGAAGGGCGAGCGGAAGCTGAACCCGCAGCGCCTGCCCGCCGGCCGGTACCCCGTGGTGCTTCATCCCGAGGTGGCCGTGGACCTGCTGGGCATCGTGGCCGGCATGCTGGACGCTGAGGCGGTGCTCAAGCAGCGCAGCCTCTTCGCGGGGAAGGTGGGGGAGGCCATCGCCTCGCCCCTGCTCACCCTGGTGGATGACGGGCGCCTCGCGGAGGCCCCGGGCCGCCCGGCCCTGGGCACGGAGCCCTGGGATGCCGAGGGCCTGCCCACCCGCCGCAACGTGCTCCTCGAGGGGGGCGTGCTGCAGACCTACCTGCATACCCTCAAGACCGCCGCGGAGATGGGCGTCGCCCCCACCGCCAACGCGGGGCGCGGCCTGGGCAGCCAGCCCGGCGCCACCACCTTCAACCTCTTCCCGCTGGCCGGACAGACGGCCCCGGACGCCCTCTACCGGATGGCCGGGAACGGCGTGCTCATCACGGAGATCATGGGCCTGCACACTGTGGACCCCGTGAGCGGCGACCTCAGCGTGGGCGCCAGCGGAATCCGCATCCGTGACGGTGTCCTGGCTGAACCCGTGGACAAGCTCACCTTCGCCGGCAACCTCCGCGACTTCCTCACCCGCATCGTGGCCCTGGGCAGCGATCTGCGCTGGTACGGCAGCAGCGCGGGCCTCAGCCTCCTGCTGGAGGACATCGCCCTGGGGGGCGCCTGATGAGCGGGGCCTTCTGGGACGAGCGCTACGCGGAACCCGAGTTCACCTACGGCACGGAGCCCAATGACTTCCTGCGGGAGATGGCCCCGCGCATCCCCGCCGGCCCCGTGCTGGGGCTGGGCGAGGGCCAGGGCCGCAACGCCGTGTTCCTCGCGGGCCTGGGCCATGCGGTCACCGCTGTGGACCAGTCCGCCGTGGGCCTGGCCCGGGCCGGGGAGCTGGCCACGATGCGCCGCGTCGCGCTGACCACCGTGGTGGCCGATCTCGCGGATTTCGATCCGAGTCCCGGCGGTCCCTGGAGCGGCATCATCTCCATCTTCTGCCACGTGCCCTCGGCCCTCCGGCGGCGGCTCTACCCGCGCTGTGCCGAGATCCTGGCCCCGGGCGGCGTCCTCCTCCTGGAGTCCTACACGCCGGACCAACTCGCCCACGGCACGGGCGGGCCGAAGGAGCCGGACCTGCTCTGCACGCTGGCGGAACTGCGGGGGCTGCTGCCGGGCCTGGACCTGGAACTCGGCCGGGAGCTGGTGCGGGAGGTCCACGAAGGCCCGTACCACCACGGCCCCGGCGCCGTGGTCCAGGTGGTGGCGCGGAAGCCGGCCTAGCCTGCGGGGGCGCGGATCTGCGATCCTGGAGCCTTCTGCTTCAGGATCCCCCATGAGCCTCCAGTCCGCCCGCGAATACCTGTCCTCCCCCCACCTGGAGCCCGAACTCCGGGGCGAGCTGGAGCCCCTCGTGGCCACCGCCGGGTCGGGCGATGCCAGGGCCCTGGCCGAACTGGAGGATCGCTTCGCCGAGCCCCTGGCCTTCGGCACCGGCGGGCTGCGGGGCTTCATGGCTGCGGGCCTGCGCCGCATGAACCGCCCCAACATCCGCCGGGTGTCCATCGCCCTCGCCGCCGTGGCCTCGCGCCGGGCTCCGGGAAGGAAGGTCGCGGTGGTGGGCTTCGACACCCGGCTGAACTCGGACACCTTCGGCCAGGCCTGCGCGGAGGTGCTGGCCGCCGCGGGCTACCAGGTCTTCCTCGGCGACCGTCCCCTGCCCACGCCCTTCCTCTGCTTCGCCATGAAGCGCCTGCAGGCGGGCTGCGGCGCCATCGTCACCGCCAGCCACAATCCGAAGGAATACAACGGCTTCAAGGCCTACAACGACCTCGGCGGGCAGGTGGTGGATCCCTGGGACGCTGAGATCGAGGCCGAGATGGCCCGGCAACCGCTGGTGCCCGAGCCGCCGAAGGTGCCGGAAGGCCGCATCCTCCCCATCCCCGTCGAGGTGGAGGAGGCCTACCTCGCCATGGGCCTGGACCTGCTCCAGCATCCCCGGCCCTTCGAGGCCGCCCGCATCCTCTTCACGCCCTTCCACGGCACGGGCGGCGCCTTCGTGCCCACCCTCTTCGAGCGGGCGGGCCTGCCCCTGACCGTGAGTCCCAGCCAGGGGATCCAGGAC
>JAJYBX010000308.1 GCA_021778785.1 Acidobacteriota bacterium | reverse complement strand
ACTCATCGCCTGGCCCGCGCGGCTGGCGCGGGAGGCGCCGCTCCTCTCCCGGGTGCTGGGAGACGCCCCCCTGGACCTGCTGGACCTGGGCTGCGGCACCGGCGAGCACACGCGGTTCCTGCAGGCCCTGGGCCACCGCGTGACGGGCGTGGACGCCTCGCCCTCCCAGCTCGCCGCCGCCCGGGAGGCCCCGCCCGCCGCCGAAGGGCTGCCCCCGGCCCGCTTCGTGGAAGGCGACCTCGCGGCCCTGGCGGACCTGGTGCCGCCGGGCTTCGGGGGCGCGATCTGCGTGGGCAACACCCTGCCCCACCTGGCGGACGAAACCACCCTCGACCGCTTCCTCGCCGGGCTGGCCTCGCGCCTGGCCCCCGGCGCCCCCGTGCTGCTGCAGCTCCTGAACTACGACCGCATCCTCGACCGCAACGAGCGCACCTTCCCCGTGAACGTCCGGCCCGGGGTGGACGGCGAGACGGTCTTCCTCCGCCTCATGACGCCCCAGGCCGACGGCACCGTGATCTTCACCCCCGCCACCCTGCGCTACCGCCCCGGCGCCGAGCCGCCCCTGGAGCTGGTGGCCGCGCGCGAGGTGCTCCTCCGGGGCTTGCGCCGCGCCGAGCTGGAGGCCGCCCTGGCCCGCGCCGGGTTCCACATCCGCGAAGCCCTCGGCGGCATGGCCGGCGAACCCTGGAGCCCCACCTCCCAGGACCTGGTGCTCGTGTCGGCTCGGGCCTGAAGCTGGTCGCGGAAGACACGGAGGAGACCCGGAAGGCGCGGAAGAAAGCCGTACCTTCCGGGCGTTTCCCTTTCCGTGTCTTCTGTGAAATTCCGTGCCTTCCGCGACCCGCAGGTCTTTCGCGCGTTTCCGCCTCAGAACCGGTAGCCCACGCCCACGCCGTAGAGCATGGGATCCACCTTCACGGTGGTGACCTTGGCGCCGCCGGCCTTCACGTCGCTGCGGATCTGCACGTACTTCACGTCGAGGTTGATGAAGCACTGCTTCGCCACCTGGATGTCCACGCCCGCCTGGGCGGCGGGGCCGACGCTGGACGTGTCCAGGTCCAGAGCGCCGTTCGCCAGCTTCACGTCGGAGATGAGCGTGAGGTTCGCGCCCAGGCCCACGTAGGGATCCACCGTCTGGCCGGGGAGGAAGTGCCACTGGGCCAGGAGGGTGGGCGGCAGCTCCTTGAAGGTGCCGATCTTCGTGCCGCCCAGGGTCACGTCGTGCTCCTGGGGCACCGTCAGCACCAGTTCGGTCGCGAAGTGCTTCGTGAAGAAGTAGCTGATGTCCACCTCGGGGATGGTCTTCGAGCTGACGTGGATGGCGTCGGCGGGGATGCCGGGGGCCGCGTCAGACTTGTCGGCCGGCTGCAGCGACACGGCGCGCAGGCGCACCATCCACGGGCCCTCCTGGGCCATCAGCGGGGCAGAGCTCAGCAGCCCGGCGGCCAGGGCCACCGGCAGGACGAGGGTCTTCATGGGGGTTCTCCTTGGGAAGGCCCGGGGAAGCGCTCCCCGGGAGGGGGTGCGAGCATGGGAGGACAGGGCCCCCCCCGGCCCCGCATCGGCATGGGACTTGGAGAGGACTGCTTTCACCACCAAGGCACCAAGAAATGCATGGGGACTTGGCTTTTGTTTTTCTTGGTGTCTTCTCGGCATCCGCGCTGCGGATACACGAGACAACCTGATCCTTGGTGACTTGGTGGTGGTCCTTGATCCTTGATCTAGTGGTCGGTCAGTACGCCGGCCCCTTGCGGATGCTCTCCGCGGTGAGGGTGTCGCGGAACGTCAGGTACACCCACAGCTGGTAGCCGATGACCACGGGCAGGAAGCAGAGCACCACGCCCAGCATGATCTTCAGCGTCAGCGGGCTGGAGGCGGCGTTGAAGGCCGTCACGCTGGCCGCGGGGTCGAGGCTGGAGGGCAGCAGGGCCGGGAAGAGGCCCGCCACGCCGAAGAGCACGGCGCCCAGGATGAGGGCCGAGGAGGCGAACCAGGCCTTCCACCAGGCGCCCTTCACCGCGAAGACCCGCGTCAGCAGCAGGCCCGCCACCGCCAGCAGCGGCAGCACCAGGAGGACGGGCTTCGCCAGCACGTGCTGCCAGAGCCGCGTGCTGAACCAGGTCATCGCCAGGAAGGCCACGGCCACGACGGCCTCGACGATCCAGAGTGAAGTGGCCATGCGTCCGGCCCGGGCCTGCAGCTCCCCCTCCGTGCGGGTGGCCAGCCACAGGGCCCCGTGCACGGCGAAGATCAGCACGAAGAGCACACCGCCCAGCAGGCCGTAGGGGTTCAGCAGGGTGAGCAGGTTGCCGTGGAAGAGGCCCGCGGCGTCCAGGGGCAGGCCCCGGAAGATGTTGGCGAAGGCCACACCCAGCAGCAGGGCCGGCAGGAAGGAGCCCGCCACCAGGCAGGCGTCCCAGGTGGCGCGCCAGCGGGCGCTGTCCACCTTGTTGCGGAACTCGAAGGCCACACCCCGCAGGATCAGCGCGAAGAGCAGCAGCATGAGCGGCGTGTAGAGCCCCGAGAACATGATGGCGTAGGCCCGGGGGAAGGCCGCGAAGGTCACGCCGCCCGCCGTGATGAGCCACACCTCGTTGCCGTCCCAGAAGGGGCCCATGGCGTTCACGAGGATGCGCTTGTCGGTCTCGTCCTTCGCGAGGAAGGGGAACAGGGTACCCAGGCCCAGGTCGAAGCCGTCGAGCATGAAGTAGACGGCCCAGGCCACACCCCAGATCACGAACCAGATGGTTTCCAGCATCGTCGCCTCCTACTTCGCCGCCGCGGGCGCGGCCTCGGGGCCCTTGCGGGCGAACGTGAACAGCAGGTAGAAGTCCACGGCGCCCAGCAGCGCGTAGACCAGGAAGAAGGCCACCAGGGACGTGCCCACCTGCCCGGTGGAGATGGGCGACACCGCGTCCGAGGTCTTCATCAGGCCGTAGACGATCCAGGGCTGGCGGCCCAGCTCCGCGATGGTCCAGCCCAGCTCGTTGGCCAGGTAGGGCAGCGGGATCAGCCAGGGCAGCACCTTCAGGAAGCGCGAGGAGGCCGAGATTGTGTGGCGCTTGAGGAAGGCCCAGAGCCCCACGGCCAGGAAGAGGAAGGCCAGGCCCACCATCAGCCGGAAGCTCAGGAAGACCGGCAGCACCGGCGGGCGCTCGGCGGCGGGGTAGTCCTTCAGGCCCTTCACCTCGCCGTTCGTGGAGTAGGTGGCCAGCAGGCTGAGGCCGCTGGGCACGGCGAGGCCCTGCACGGCGTTGCGCTCATGGGCGGCGTCGGGCCAGGCGATGAGGTTCATGGGCGCGTTGCGGCCCGTCTCCCAGTGGGCCTCCATGGCCGCCAGCTTGGTGGGCTGGGCGCTGTGGAGGATCTCGGCGTTCATGTGCCCCTGGGCGATCTCGAAGAGCGCGAACACCAGCGTCCACACCGCCGCCACGCGGAAGGACTTCCGGAAGAATTCCGTCTCCTGCTTCCGGACCAGGTGCCAGGCGGAGATGCCCAGCACGAAGAAGCCCGCCGTGAGGTAGGCACCGCCCAGGGT
>JAJYBX010000307.1 GCA_021778785.1 Acidobacteriota bacterium | reverse complement strand
AGATGAGCAGGAAGCCCGGGGTCCACAGCCTGGGCGGATGGGCGGAGGCCTCGGAACGATCGGTCATGCCTCCAGGATCCCACGGGAGCGGCAGCCAGGGTGGCGGGCCTGCAGACCACTGGCAGCCGCGCCGGGGCTGGGGGTTCCGGGGCCCCGCCGGTATGCTGGAGGTTCCCTCCGAGGTCCCCATGCAGCCCGACCAGTTCCACGCGGAAACCGAACGCATCAGGAAGGGTGGCGCCCCCAAGGCCCACGAGAAGAACGCGGAAGCGGGCAAGCTCTTCGCGCGGGAGCGCATCCGGCTGCTGGTGGACGAGGGCTCCTTCGTGGAGGACGGCCTCTTCGCCAACGCGCTCCACAAGGACCTCCCCGCCGACGGCGTGGTGACCGGCACGGCCCTAGTGGGCGGGCGGCCCGTGGCGATCATGGCCAACGACTCCACCATCAAGGCCGGCAGCTGGGGCGCGCGGACGGTGGAGAAGATCATCCGCATCCAGGAGGTGGCCCTCCGCCAGCGGATCCCCATGCTCTACCTGGTGGATAGCGCCGGGGCCCGCATCACCGACCAGCTCGACATGTTCCCCGGCCGCCGCCACGCCGGGACCATCTTCCACATGGAGGTGGCGCTCTCGGGCCTGGTGCCCCAGGTCTGCCTGCTCTTCGGGCCGTCCGCGGCGGGCGGCGCCTACATCCCGGCCTTCTGCGACGTGGTGATGATGGTGGAGGGCAACGCCAGCATGTACCTGGGCTCGCCCCGCATGGCCGAGATGGTCATCGGCGAGAAGATCTCGCTCGAAGACCTGGGCGGGGCCCGCATGCACTGCTCTGTGAGCGGCTGCGGCGACTTCCTCTGCAAGACCGAGCCGGAGGCCATCGCCCTCTGCCGCCAGTACCTGGCCTACTTCCCCCAGCACTGCGAGGACGCGCTCCCCGGCCACGAGCCCATGCCCGTCTCCCCCAAGGCCAAGGATCTGCGCACGCTGGTGCCCAAGGACATCAACAGCCCCTTCCAGATGAAGGACTTCATCGAGGGCCTGGTGGACGAGGGCAGCTTCCTGGAGATCAAGAAGCTCTACGCCGGGGAGATCATCACGGGCCTGGCCCGCATGGACGGCCGCCCCGTGGGCATCCTGGCCAACCAGCCCCGGGTGAAGGGCGGCGTGCTCTTCGTGGACAGCGCCGACAAGGCCACCCGCTTCATCACCCTCTGCGACGCCTTCGGCATCCCGCTGGTCTTCCTCAGCGACGTGCCCGGCTTCATGATCGGCAGCGCCGTGGAGAAGCAGGGCATCATCCGCCACGGGGCCAAGATGATCAGCGCCATGGCCGGCTGCAGCACGCCCCGGTTCTGCGTGGTGGTGCGCAAGGCCTACGGCGCGGGCCTCTACGCCATGAGCGGGCCGGGTTTCGATCCCGATGCCACGCTCGCCCTGCCCACCGCCAGCATCGCCGTCATGGGCGCCGAGGCCGCGGTGAACGCCGTCTTCGCCAACAAGATCGCCGAGAAGCCGGAGGAGGAGCGGGCGGCCTACGTCCAGCAGCTCCGGGCCGAGTACAACGAGGACATCGACCTGAAGAAGCTGGGGGCCGACCTCCATGTGGACGCCCTGGTGGACCCCGCGGACCTGCGCACCGAACTGATCCTGCGCCTCGGCCGCGCCCGGCGCCGCGAGGCCTGGCCGCTGAAGCGCCGAAGCGTGACCCCGGTGTAGGCCGAGGGGCGGCCATCGGGTGTAAAGTGGGGCCCAAACCATGAGGTTCCCATGCGCGCAAGCCGGCTGTCGCCTGTCCTCCTCGCGTTCCTGATGGCCTGCGGGGCGGGTGACATCACCATTTCCATCAATCCGCGGACGGCCACGGTGCTGGCCGGAGGCCAGGCGTCCTTCACGGCCAGCGTGGGTTCTGCCGGCAACAAGAATGTGGTCTGGTCCGCCAGCGCCGGCACGGTGGATGCCTCGGGTCATTTCCAGGCCCCCCTGGCCGCTGGCACCTGCCTGGTGACGGCCCAGGCCGAGGCCGATCCGTCCAAGACCGCCACGGCCACCGTGACGGTGACCCAGGACGTGGCCGTGAGTCCCGCCACGGTCCAGCTTGCCTACGGTGGGACCCAGGCCTTCACGGCCAGCGTGCTGGCCACGGGGGACACGAACGTCACCTGGAGTGTCGTGGAGGGTGCCACCGGGGGCACCATCAATGCCACGGGCCTCTACACGGCCCCCTCCGCGGCCGGGACCTACCACGTCCAGGCGACCAGCGTGGCCGACCCCACCAAGGTGGGCTACGCGGTGGTGGCGGTGAGCAGCGGGGTCTGATCTCCCGGCGTCGGGAGTCCGGCCGCGTCCCTGCAGGGGCCTCCGGTCTTTCCCGGATCTGGAGTAAGCTGCCTCCCGGACATTCCGGGAGGCAGCCATGTTCCGCCGCGTGGAGGACTTCAAGACCATCTGGGCCCAGGAGGCGGAGAAGACCCTCGCCACCTTCGCGGCCATCCCCGACGCCGCGGCCCATCAGGCCGTGGACGCCCATCACCGGGATCTCCGGCGCCTGGCCTGGCACCTGGTGGAGACGGTGCTGGAGCTGCCCCAGAACCTCGGCCTCCGGGTGAAGGGCCCCGTGAGCCTCGGGCCGGATGGCTTCATCCCGCCCCCGCCGCCGACCATGGCGGAGATCTCCACGGCCTACAAGGCGGTGAGCGATTCGCTCCAGGACCACATCGGTTCCTGGAGCAATACCGAGCTGGGCCGCACCTTCACGCTGTACGGGGAAAGCTGGACCGGCGCCTTCGCCCTCTACGTGCTGGTGTCCCACCAGACCCACCACCGCGCCCAGATGACGGTCCTCATGCGCCAGGCCGGCCTCAAGCCCCCCAGCCTCTACGGGCCCACCCAGGAGGGCTGGGCGGAGTTCGGGATGGAGGCCCCCAAAGTCTGAGGATCCGCCGGGCTCCTGTGATAGGGTGGGGCCACCCAATCCCGGAGGTCCCATGCGATGGCTGCTGGCTGCCTGCCTTGCCATGTCTCTCTCCGCGGCGCCACCCCAGGCCAAGGACTGCCTCGAGTGCCACGACAACGTGAACCTCGAGGTTTTCCGGACCCGCTCCCACGGGGGGCTGGCCTGCGTGGACTGCCATGCGGCCATCAAGGCGATCCCCCACGACGAGAAGCTGCCCCAGGTCCAGTGCCGCCGGTGCCATGCCCACGAGGTGGAGGACTACGACCAGAGCGCCCACGGCGTGGCCCGGGCTGCCGGGAACGCCAAGGCCCCCTGGTGCACCACCTGCCACGGCCCGGCCCATGACATCGTGTCCCCCCGGGATCCGGCCTCCAAGGTGGCCAAGCGGCACATGGCGGCCACCTGCGGCACCTGCCATCCCAGAGACTTCCTCGCCCGCGTGGACCAGAGCCTGCCTCACCGGGCCTCGCGCATGGGCATCCAGAAGGGGGACGTGAAGTAGCGTCCTTCAGCGCTCCAGGATGAAGGTCACGGGGCCGTCGTTCACCAGCTCGACGGCCATGTGCTCCTGGAAGAAGCCGGACTTCGTCCGGGGGTGCTGGGCTCTCAA
>JAJYBX010000306.1 GCA_021778785.1 Acidobacteriota bacterium | reverse complement strand
GGGCGCGGATGGCGGCCACGTGGCCCTGCCCATCTGGGTGGACTTCATGAAGGCCGCGCTCCCCAGCACGGCCAAGGAGGACTTCACTGCGCCGCCGGGAATGGAGTGGGCGGATATCGATCGCTACACGGGGCTCCTGGCTACCGCCGCCACCACGGACACGGTCCTCCACCTCGCCTTCAAGCCGGGCACCGTGCCCAAGTCCGGCAGCGATGCGGAGATCATCCAGAAGATCAGGGACGCGCGGGCCAAGGCCCCGTCCCAGCCCGTGGAGACCCGCATCTGGGGGCTGCCCAAGCAGGTGGACGTGCCCAAGCCGGTGGACCTGGCCGGCACCGATCCGAACAGTTGAGGAGGTCATCCCATCGAAAGGAACGGGCGCCAACTGGCGCCCGTTCCTTCCGGGGGAGCTGGGACCGGGCTACTTCTTCTTCCAGGGCCTGGCGGGTGCGGATTTCCAGGGGCGCGGCGTGTCCTTGGAGGCGGGCTTGGTGCCGGGGCGGTCATCCCAGGCCTTGCGGGGACCGATCGAGGCGTCGGCCTTGGGTTTGGTGTAGGGGCGGGGCTTCTCATCGAGTTCACGCCGGGGCTTGAAACTGCCATCGGGGCGTGTCTTGGAAGGAGCCTCGGGCCGGGGGGCCTCACCGCGGGCGGCGGCGCGCTCGGCGTAGGTCCGCTGGGGCCTGGGCCCTCCCTCGCGCCGCTCGCGGGGCGCATCATAGCGGGGCTTGGCCTTGCGCTCAGGCTCGCTGGGCAGGTCGAAGCCCGAGGACCGGTCGGCCTGCACCAGGCCCAGGAGGCCCGCCACCAGCCGGACGGGATCCGCGTCCTTCAGCATCTCGCCGGCCTGCTTGAGCAGGGCGGCGCTGGCGGCGCCCTGGATGCCCTCCAGCAGCTTGCGGGCCTGGGACTCGCGGATCTCCGCCGGGGTGGGGATGGCCCGCCAGTCGAGCTTGAGCCCGCCGCGGCGGCTCCACGCCAGCAGGATGCGGCTCTCCTTCCAGTTCACGACGGCCAGGCTGGTGCCCTTGGCCCCGGCGCGGCCCGTCCGGCCGCTGCGGTGGATGTAGCTCTCGAGCTGCGTGGGGATGCCGATGTGGACCACGAGCGGCAGGCCTTCAATGTCCAGGCCGCGGGCGGCCACGTCCGTGGCGACGAGGTAGCGGAGCTTGCCGTCCTTGAACTGGCCGAGGATGCGGGTGCGCGTGGCCTGGGCCAGGTCGCCGTGGAGGAAGGCGGCGGGAAGGCCCGACACGGTCAGTTCCTCGGCCACCTCCTCGCTCTGGGCCTTGGTCTTCGTGAAGATCAGGGCGGCGCTGGGTTCGTCCATCAGGAGGAGGTTCACGAGGGCCCGCACCTGCTGATGGTCGGGCACGATGACCGGTGTGTGGGCGATGTCGGCATGGACGGCGGTCTCGCCCGCCTCCGCGAGCTGGATCCGCACGGGATCGTTCAGGAACCGTCCGGCCAGCTTGGCGATGGGGGCGGGCAGGGTGGCGGAGAAGAGGTAGGTCTGGGGGCCCTTGGGCACCTTGGCGAGGATGGTCTCCACGTCCTCGAGGAAGCCCATGTTGAGCATCTCGTCGCACTCGTCGAGGACGATCATGCTCACGTGGCTCAGGTCCAGCGTGCCGCGCTCCATGTGGTCCATCACGCGGCCGGGGGTGCCCACGACCACCGGTGCGCCCATGGACAGGGCCTTCATCTGGGGGGGATAGGCGACGCCGCCCACCAGGGAGGCGATGGGCAGCTTGGGCACGAGGCTGTGCAGCTCGGCGCCCACCTGCTGGGCCAGTTCGCGGGTGGGGGCCAGGATGAGGGCCTGGGTGTGGCGCTCGTCGGAGAGCCGGTGCAGCAGGGGCAGGCCGAAGGCCAGGGTCTTGCCCGAGCCGGTGCGGCTCTGCACCAGCAGGTCGCGCCCTTCGAGCCCGGGCCGGAAGGTCTGGGCCTGGACGGGCATGGGGGTCTCGAAGCCGCGCCTGGCCAGGGCTGCCAGCAGGGCCTCGCTGCAGCCGAGGGCCGCGAAGGTGGTGTCGCTCACGTTGTCTCCCGGGGCTTTCCCTGCGGATGCGTGCCTGTCGGGCAGGCATCGATGGCGGACAGCGCCAGCCGGGAGTGGCCCAAACGGTCAGTATCCCATGGAATGGGCGGGAAGCCCATGGAAATTAAGGCATACTGCCCCATGGCCCTCCCCGACGACCGCCTCCTGACCCTGCCCCTCGGCTCGGAGCCTGATTTGCGCCGGCGCTACATGCTGCTGCATGAGGATCTGCCGGGCAACGTGCGGTTCGGACTGCTGCTGGAGATCCTGGACAAGCTGGCGGAGGAGGCGGCCCTCGACTACGTGCGGCGCGCCCATCCCGACGCCCGCGTGGTCACCGCCGCCATCGACAACATCTACATCCGCGCCTCGGCGGACGTGAAGCGCGACATCGCCTTCAGCGCCCGGGTGAACTTCGTGGGCCGCACCAGCCTGGAGGTGGGCATCCGGGTGGAGCATCCCATGGGTCCGGACGGCGAGCCGCCCGCGCACATCGCCTCCTGCTACTTCACCATGGTGGCGCGCAGCACCGCGGGGGACGGGGCCCAGAGCCTGATCCTGCCGCCCTTCGCGCCGGAAGGGGACCTGGGCCACCGCCGCTGGGACCGCGCCATCGCCCGCCGCGAGGCGTACCGGCAGCAGCAGCATCAGGCCCAGGAACCCCCGAGCCGCGAGGAGTACGGCCTGCTGGCGGCCCTCCATGCGGCCCAGGACAAGCCGGGTTTCGAGGGCCTGCTGGCGGCGGATTGCGTGACCAACGGCTGGGAGCGCACGTATCCCGAACACGAGAATGTGCCCGAGAAGATCTTCGGCGGGCACCTGATCCGGCGGGCCTTCGAGCAGTCCGCCATTTGTGCCGAGGAGGTGGCGCCCGACCGGCCTGTCATCGTGGCCGTGAACCGCATCAATTTCGTCCAGCCCGTGCGCATGGGGGACAAGCTGCACTTCGTGAGCCGGGCCGTCTATGCCGGTGCTACGAGCGTCTCCGTGGAGACGGAGATCATCCGCATCAGCCGCGACCGCACCCAGACGAACCTCTCCAACAGCTGCATCTTCACCTTCACGAATGTGGATGCGGGCCTCCGGCCGCAGCCCGTTCCGGCCATCTACCCCACCACGTACGCCGAGGACGCCCGCTACCTGGCCGCCCATCGCCGCCACCAGGGCCACCTCGCCTGGAAGGCGGCCCGGGGGCGTTAAGAGTGCCTAACAAGACCCCGACGGGGCCGCGAGAAAGCCAGGTGGGATGCCCCGCAGATGTCTTTATGTCTCGTGTATCGCCGGAGGCGATACCGAGAGGGAAGGGCCCGCAGGGCGATGCGGGACATCGTTCAAGGGCCGTGACGCCGCGGGGCGCCCACCTGGCTTCCTCCCTCCGGGCGAGGGCCGGCGGGCGTCGCGATGCCGCGTCACGCTCGTCGCGCGTAGTACCCGCTACGCGTCTTCTCGCGTTCCTCGCCTCGCTCGCCCAGCGGCCCTCGCGCGGCCTTGTGGGGGGTTTGTTAGGCACTCTAAGATCGGGG
>JAJYBX010000305.1 GCA_021778785.1 Acidobacteriota bacterium | reverse complement strand
CCTTCCCGGTGCCCGGGGCTCTCGGGGCCGCGATCTACCTGGCGCCGCCGGCTGGGCGGGACGGGGAGGACGGCCGGTTCCGCCGCTTCCTGGCGGGCCTGGGCGAAGCCAGGCCCCGGGTGCTGCTCTATCTCAGCACCACGGGCGTGTACGGGGACGCCGGCGGCGCCGACGTGGACGAGGCCACGCCCCCCGCGCCCGGGGACGATCGCGCCCGCCAGCGGCTGGACGCGGAGGGGCAGGCGCGGCGCTGGGCCGGGGCCCGGGGCGCCCGCTGCGCGATCCTGCGCGTGGCGGCCATCTACGGCCCCCACCGCCTGCCCCTGGACCGCCTCCGGCGGGGTGAGCCGGTGCTGCGGGCGGAGGCCTCGGGTCCCGGCAACCGCATCCATGTGGACGACCTGGTGGCGGCCTGCGAGGCGGTCCTGGACCGGCCCGTGTCCGGCGTGTTCAACGGGACGGACGGCCACCCCGAGAGCATGGCCGCCTTCACGACGCGCGTGGCCGCCCTGGCGGGACTTCCCGCCCCGTCCGAGATCGGCTGGTCCGAGGCCCAGGACAGGCTGAGCCCCGGGCTGCTGGCCTTCCTGCGGGAATCCCGGCGGGTGCGCAATGACCGCCTGGTGCGGGAGCTGGGCCTCGCGCCCCGGGGCCCCGATGCGGGCATCCGCCAGAGCCTCGCGGAGATGGCGCTTCCGGGCTGAGGTGATCCAGGGGGGACGCAGAGGCCCTGCAGGGCCGGGCGCCGGGCCGGTGGCAGGGTGTGGCCGCAGGTCAAGAGGTGGGTGCCGGGGCCGGGCTCAGCCCGGATCCGGCGCGGGGGTCCCAGGGGGGACGCAGAGGCCCGCCAGGGCCGGGCGGTCCCCCCTGGACAGCGTCAATACCGCAGGACGCTGAAGACCGGGAGACCCTGGACCTTCTCCCGGCCGGGGAGCGAGGTCAGCTCGATGAACACCGTGAGGGCCACGGGGTGGGCGCCGGCGCGGGACACCAGACGGCGGGCGGCGTCGGCGGTGCCGCCGGTGGCCATGACATCGTCCACGATGAGCACCCGGTCGCCGGGGCCGAAGGCGTCCGTGTGGATCTCCAGGGCGTCCGAGCCGTATTCGAGGCCGTAGGCCTCCTTGTGGGTGGGCAGGGGCAGCTTGCCGGGCTTGCGGGCGGGCACGAAGCCCAGGCCCAGCTTCTGGGCCAGGGCGCTGCCGAAGATGAAGCCGCGGGATTCCAGGCCCAGCACGTGGGTGGGCTGCAGGTTCAGCACGGGCTGGGCCATGGCCTCCACCGCCTGCTTGAAGGCGTCGGCGTTGGCCAGCAGCGGGGTGATGTCCCGGAAGAGGATGCCCGCCTTGGGGAAGTCGGGGACGTCGCGGACGAACTGGTGTAGGGACATGGCTACCTGCGGATCTCGAATGGACGGGGAAGGGAGGATCCCACATCCAGGGCCCTCCAGTCCAGATGCTCCACTTGGCCGAAGGCCGGGCCCTCGGCCAGACGGATGCGGAAGGCCTCCAGGTCGATCGCGGGGCCCTCGGCCTCGCCGCTCACGGCGCCATCGGGATCGTTGCGCACCCAGCCCCCCAGGCCCAGGGCGTGGGCCTCCCGCTCCGCGAAGCGGCGGAAGCCGACCCCCTGCACGGACCCCCGGACCCGGAAGGCGGCGCGCACGGGGCTACCCGTTGAACGCGGCGTCGAAGTCCGCGCCCCGGGCCAGGATCTCCGGGCAGCTCAGGTCCAGGCGCAGGGGCGTGGCGCTCACCCAGCCGTCCAGCACGGCCTCGGCGTCCGAGCCCGGGCTCTTCGCGTAGGTGGGGCCCATGTCGCCGCCGATCCAGAAGTAGGGCGTGCCGCGGGGATCCACGCGCTTCTCCACGATGTCGTGGTAGGCCCGGCTGTCCTGGCCCGTGAGGCGGAAGCCCCGCGGCTGCCCCTCGGGGAAGTTGAGGTTCCAGATCCGGTTGGCGGGCAGTTCCAGGGCCTCCCAGCGCTGGAGGAACCGCTCGATCCAGGGCTCGGCCACGGCGAAGTCGCCCTTGGGGTGCATGGAGAAGGCTGCGGCCCGGGCGCCCTGGAGGCGGCCCTCGAAGGCCGCGCCCACGGTGCCGGAGTAGAAGACATCCTCCCCGAGGTTGAAGCCGTGGTTCACGCCGGAGAGGATCCAGTCGGGCTGCCGGTCGAGCACGGAGCAGACGCCCAGGAGCACGCAGTCCACGGGGGTGCCGTCGCAGGTGAAGCGGTCCTGGCCCAGGTCGTGGAGCCGGAGGATGTTGTGCAGGCTGAGGGCGCTGGAGATGGCCGAGCGGTTGCGGTCCGGCGCCACGGTGACCACCCGGCCGAACCGGGCGGCCACCCGCGCCAGCGCCGCCAAGCCGGGGGCCCAGAGCCCGTCGTCGTTGGTGAGGAGGATGAGGCGTTCGGACATGGGAGCAGTTTACCCGGCTGTGGTGAACACCCTGGAACGATGCGAGGATGGGGCCGCTTCCATGGACTCCGACCTTCCGCTCGACGCCCTGTCCGCCCCGGCGATGCCGGCGGCGGAGGCCGCGCCCCTGGCCAGGGCCGAGGTGCTGGCCCGCCTGCGCGAAAGGATCGTGGCCTTCGCGGCATCCCGGGGTGCAGGGGCCCAGGCCGAGGACCTGGCCCAGGAGGTGCTGGTGCTGCTCCACACGAAGTACGGCCACCTGGAACGGGCGGAGGACCTGGTGCCCCTGGCCTTCCAGATCCTGCGCTTCAAGCTGGGGGCCCTGCGCCGCAAGGCCGCCCGCCGGGGTGAGTACGACGCGGTGGACGTGGACGCCTTCCCGCCCGCCTCGGACGCCCCCGATCCCGCTGCCGTGCTGGAGCGCAAGGAGCTGCTGACCCGCCTCATGGGCGGCATCGCGCGGCTGGGGGAGCGCTGCCGGGCGCTGTTCCGGCTCAAGCTGCAGGGCCGCACCTTCGCGGAGATCCAGGCCCTGCTGGGCGCGGCCACCCTCAACACCGTCTACACCTGGGACCACCGCTGCCGGAAGCAGCTGCTGGAGGCGCTGGGCGGACGCTGGGAGGCGCCGGCCGGAAGGGAGGGCCCGTGAGGCGCGAGGAGGCCGAGAAGCTGCTGGGCGGGCACGCCACGGGCACCCTCACGGGGGCCGAGCGCCGGGCGCTCTACGAGGCCGCCCTCGAGCACCAGGATCTCTTCGAGGCCCTGGCGGACGAGGAGGCCCTGCGGGAGCTGCTGGCGGACCCCGCCGCCCGGGCCCACCTCCTGAGCGCCCTGGCGCCGCGGGTGGTGCCCCTCTGGCGCCGGCCCGGCGTCCTCGGCGTGGCGGCAGGCCTCCTGGTGGCCGGCCTGGCGGGGCTGGCCGTGCTGCACGGGCCCGGCGAGGTGCGGACACCCCAGCCTGAGTCGCCCCGCCCGGCGCCCCAGGGCCAGACGGCCGCCCCCGCGGTCCAGGCCCCCGGGCCGGCCCTTCCGGCCCCGGTGGCGGCCCCGGCCCGCAAGGTGGCCCCGCCGGTCCAGGAGAAGGCGGCCCCCGCACCCCTCCCCACCGCGAACCAGCGCTTCCAGGCCCCGGCCGCCGCACCCCCCGGCGTGGCCGC
>JAJYBX010000304.1 GCA_021778785.1 Acidobacteriota bacterium | reverse complement strand
GGACGAGGGCGACGCGGAGGGTGCTCATGGAAAGATCCTAAAAGAAGGAAACCGCGAATGGCGCGAATGGGCGCGAAAAAGGACAGATCACCGCCAAGGCGCCAAGGGCGCCAAGAACAGCACAGGACAAGGCGTTGGCCTTGCTTCGCGTCTTGGCGTCTTGGCGGTGATCCTTTCCCGCCTTTCCATTCGTGCTCATTCGCGCCATTCGCGGTTCCTCAGTCAATGAACCTGCGAGGATCCAGCGGTCCGGCGGTGGCCTTCCGCAGGAAGCTGTCGGCGGCGAGCTGGCCCACGGCGAGGCCGCTGGTCATGCCGTGGCCGCCCAGGCCCGCCACCCAGAAGAGGCCCGGCACGCCGGGATCCCAGCCCAGGACGAAGCGGCGGTCCGGCGCGAAGGTGCGGAGGCCCGTCCAGTACCGGGTGATGGGGCGTTCCGCCAGGTCCGGCGCCAGCTCGCGCAGGCTGCCGTAGAGGCCCTCGAGCACGCCGGCGTCCGTGCCGGGCTGCCGCCCGCGCTCGGGCAGGGGCACGGCGGCCTCCTCGCAGGGGCACAGGAGGAGCCCGCCGCTCTCGGGACGGAAGTAGAAGGGCCGGTCCACCCACCAGGCCCAGGGTTGCGCCGCGGGATGGGAAGCGGAACTCCACACCAGCGAGCGGCGGAGGGGCGTGAACGAGAGGGCGGAGCCCGCCCAGCGGCCGAGCTCGCCGGCCCAGGCCCCGGCGGCGATGACGAGGGCCTTCGCCTCCAGGGGGCCCCGGTCGGTCTCCAGGCGGAAGCCGGAGGGCGTCCGCGCCAGGCCCGTCAGGGCGCAGCCGAAGCGCAGGTCCGCGCCCCCGGCCCGGGCGCCCTCGGCGCAGTGGCGCAGCAGGCCTGCGGTATCGATGATGCCGTCGCCGGGGATGGCCAGGTGCTCCGCGGCCCGGAGGCCGGGCAGGGGGCAGCCCGCGCCGCGCTCGACGACGACGCCGAGGGCGCGGGCCTCGGCCTCCAGAGCGTCCAGAGAGCCGGCCTCGACGGAGAGCAGCAGCCCGCCGCCGGCGGCGAGGAGGCCCGCCTCGGCCAGGCGGCGCCGCCCTTCGACCGTGAGGGCGGAGTGTTCGGGGCGGCCCGTGAGGGCGCGGGCGATGGCGGCGTTGTGGCCGCTGGCGTAGGTGCCCGGCTGGTCCTCGCGGTCCAGGAGGACGATCCCCCGCTGGCCGGACCGGGCCAGGTGGAAGGCGGTGGAGAGGCCGGCAATGCCGCCGCCGATGATCGCAACTTCTGCCCTGTCAACGCCCAAGGAAGCCTCGCTGCCTTCATCCTAGCGCGGCGCGGCGCCGGATCCGGTCCCTGTGACCCCCATCAAGGCCGGTCCGCTTTCAGTTGTGACCACAGAGAACGGTCCTAAGATGAGGCACCGGAGTCTCGCTTGCGGACCCTATTGCGCACCCTGCTCGCCTGCGCGCTGCTCATCGGCGGCGGGGGGCTGGACTGGGCGCCCGCGGCGGCCTCCGCGGCCGGGACGCACGAGTGCTGCTGCTGCGGCATGCTCCCGGGACCCCACCACAGCTGCCCCTGCCAGAAGCCGGAGGGTCCCCAGGGCCCCTCCCAGAATGGCTGCGGCGGCCGCACGACCCCGGTCTCGACGCCCCTGGCCCTGCTCCAGCGGGCCGAGCAGGGGGAAACCCGCCGCTCCGAGCCCCGGCCCGAACCGGCCGCCGTGCAGGTGGCCCTGGTCGCCGGGCCCGCGGACGTCCAGCCCATCCTGCCTGCCCGGGGCCGCGATCCGGACCTGGGACGCCACCTCGCCCGGTTGAACCTCCTCCGGATCTGAGGCGGACCCTGGCGTAGCCCTGCCTGCCGGGACGTCCCGGCGGGCCCCGCGTCCAGCTTCCTTCCGGAGATCCCCATGCGCACGCTGCTGCGCCTGGCCCCGGCCCTGGTGCTCCTGGCACCGGCCGCGGCGCAGGCCCCCGTCTCCCATCCCGATCCGACGCCCGCCCCGGAGGATCCGGTCCTGGCCAGCCTCCTGCGGGAGGCCCTGGACCGGGATCCCTCCCTCCACAAGGCCGCCGCCCAGGTCCGCATGGACCGGGAGAAGGTGCCCCAGGCCAAGGCCCTGCCCGATCCCACCCTCTCCCTGGGCATGCAGAACGACGGCTTCAACCGCATCCAGGTGGGGCGCATGGAGACCAGCTTCTACAGCGTGGCCTTCACCCAGCCCTTCCCGTGGCCCGGCAAGCGCGGGCTGCGCCAGGACGTGGCGGCCCTGGGCGTGAAGGTGTCGGAGACGGCCGAGACCCGGGCCCGGCTGGGCCTCGAGGCGGACGTCCGCCGCGGCTACGCCGAACTCCTGCTGGTCCGCGGCCAGCTGGCCCTCCTGAAGGACCAGGCCCTCTTCCTCGATCAGGCCGAACGCCTGGCCCGCACCCGCTACGAGGTGGGCCAGGGCTCCCAGGCGGACCTGCTCCGGGCCCAGCTGGAGAAGACGCGGCTGGAGCAGGCGCGGTTCGGGCTGGAGGCGGACGAGCGGTCGGCCCTGGCGGCCCTGAACCGCCTGCGGCTGCACGATCCGGAGGATCCCATCCCCACGTCCATCGGCCTCGCGGACCTGCCGGAGCCGGCCCTCCTCACGCCGGCGCAGGTGGAGGCCCGCAGCCCCGAGATCGCCGCGGCACGGCTGAGCGTGGAGCAGACCCGGCGCCTGGTGGATCTCGCCAGGCTGGACCGCCGGCCCGACTTCGCCATCACCGCCGGCATCATGCCCCGGGGCAGCTTCGATCCCATGTGGCAGGTGGGCCTGAGCCTCTCCCTGCCCATCTACGGCCGCAGCAAGCAGCAGCGGGCCCTGGCGGAACACGAGCACCACCTGCACGCCCAGGACGCCGACGTGGCGGCCGTCCGCAGCCTCCTGCGCCAGCGCACGGAGGAGCGGATGGCCCAGATCGAGTCGCTGGAGAAGTCGAAGGCGCTCTACGAGCAGGGCCTCCTGGTGCAGAGCGAGGCCAGCTTCCGCGCCACCCTGGCCCAGTACGAGGCGGGGCGCGCCGGCTTCCTCGCCGCCCTCGAGGCCCTGAACGGCTGGGTGGGCGACCGGGGCGGCTACCTCCAGACCCTGGCCCAGCTCCAGGCCCAGCGCATCGCCCTCCGGGAGGCCGGCCTCGCCCCCACCCTTCCGGTCTCGGGTGGATCCATGGGAGCCGCCTCCATCGCCGCCGGGTCGTCTCCGTCCATCCGTCCCTCCGCCTCCGCCGGTGGTTCCGCGAAGGCTGCGGATGCCGGCCCCGCCCCCATGTCCCGGATGTAGGAGATCCCCATGAGCCTCGACCTTCCGACCCGTTCCACCACCTCCTTCCGTTCGATCGTCCTCGTGCTGGTGGGCCTCGCCGCCGGCGCCGGGGGCGCCGCGCTGGTGCTGCACCGCGCGCCTGCCGGCCCACCTCAGGGCCAGAACCATCCCCCGGCCCAGGCCACCGCGAAGAAGGAGATGTACCACTGCCCCATGCACCCCCAGATCCTCCAGGATCACCCCGGCAGCTGCCCCATCTGCGGCATGGACCTGGTGCCCTTCGAGGAGATGGGCGAGGCCGCTCCCGCCG
>JAJYBX010000303.1 GCA_021778785.1 Acidobacteriota bacterium | reverse complement strand
CGTCGATGCGGAGGGCGTCATCCTCGACGAGGACGTGACCGCCCGCGTGGCCGGTGAGACCAAGATCGTGCCCCGCGAGAAGGTCACGCTCATGGACGTCAGCCCCAAGCAGGTGGTGTCCGTGGCCGCCAGCCTCATCCCCTTCCTCGAGAACGACGACGCCAACCGCGCCCTCATGGGCGCCAACATGCAGCGCCAGGCCGTGCCCCTGATCCGCACCGAGGCCCCCATCGTGGGCACCGGCATGGAGTACGTGGCCGCCAAGGATTCCGGCGCCTGCGTGGTCTGCCGCCGCTCCGGCATCGTCGAGACCGTGGACGCCAACCGCATCGTGGTGCGGGTCGAGGATGACCCGGACACGGAAGGCGAGGAGTCCGGCGTGGACATCTACACGCTGGTGAAGTTCGCCCGCAGCAACCAGAACACCTGCCTCAACCAGAACCCCCTCGTGAAGAAGGGCGAGTACGTCACCGAGGGCCAGATCCTCGCGGACGGCCCCTGCACCGACCACGGCGAGCTGGCCCTGGGCCGCAACCTCGTCGTGGCCTACATGCCCTGGCGCGGCTACAACTTCGAGGACGCGATCCTGATCTCCGAGCGCGTGGTGAAGGAGGATCTCTACACCACCATCCACATCGAGGAGTTCGAGGTCCACGCCCGCGACACGAAGCTGGGCCCCGAGGAGATCACCCGCGACATCCCGCAGGTGCGCGAGGAGGCCCTCAAGAACCTCGACGACAGCGGCATCATCCGCACCGGCGCCACGGTCCGCCACGGCGACATCCTGGTGGGCAAGGTCACGCCCAAGGGCGAGACCATCCTCAGCCCCGAGGAGAAGCTGCTCCGCGCCATCTTCGGCGAGAAGGCCAGCGACGTGAAGGATGCCAGCCTCACGGTGCCCCCCGGCATCGAGGGCACGGTGGTGGACATCAAGGTCTTCACCCGCAAGGGCCAGGAGAAGGATCTCCGCACCCAGCAGATCGAGCGCGACCAGATCGCCAAGTGGGAGAAGGATCTCTCCGACGAGGAGCGCATCATCCGCGCCGAGGCCAAGAAGAAGATCGTCTCCCTGCTGAAGAGCAAGGAGCTCTCCGAGGCCCTCACGGACGAGAAGGGGCAGAAGGAGCTGCTGCCCAAGGGCAAGAAGCTCACCCAGAACATGCTGGAAGCCGTGCCCTACCACCGGTTCCGCCAGGTCTCCGTGGCGGCCGGCAAGGCCCGCCTCGAGCAGCAGGTGCTGGACATCCTCGACAAGACCGAGAGCCAGCTGAAGGTCCTGCGCGACATCCTGAACGAGCGCATGGAGCGGCTCCTCAAGGGCGACGAGCTCATGCCCGGCGTCCTCAAGACCGTGAAGTGCTACGTGGCCGTGAAGCGCAAGCTGCAGGTCGGCGACAAGATGGCCGGCCGCCACGGCAACAAGGGCGTGGTGAGCCGCATCCTCCCCGTGGAGGACATGCCCTACCTGCCCGATGGCCGCCCGGTGGACATCGTGCTGAACCCCCTCGGCGTGCCTTCCCGTATGAACATCGGCCAGGTGCTCGAGTGCCACCTGGGCTGGGCCGGCAAGACCCTCGGCGTCCACTTCTCCACGCCCGTCTTCGACGGCGCCCGCGAGGCGGACATCAAGGGCTTCCTCACCCAGGCCTGGGAGAAGAACCACAAGCTGGGCCCCGATGTCACCGGCAAGACCATGCTCTTCGACGGCATGACCGGCGAGGCGTTCGAGCAGCCCGTGAACGTGGGCTGCGTCTACATGCTCAAGCTGCACCACCTCGTCGACAACAAGATCCACGCCCGGAGCATCGGGCCCTACTCGCTCATCACGCAGCAGCCCCTGGGCGGCAAGGCCCAGTTCGGCGGCCAGCGCTTCGGCGAGATGGAAGTGTGGGCCCTCGAGGCCTACGGCGCGGCGCACGTGCTGCAGGAGCTGCTCACCTACAAGTCCGACGACATGCACGGCCGGACCCAGATCTACCAGGCCATCATCAAGGGCGAGACCATCAAGGATCCCGGCCTCCCCGAGAGCTTCAACGTGGTGCGCAAGGAGCTCAACGCCCTGTGCATCGACGTGGAGATGCTGACCCGCGAAGAGCTGGACCCGCTGCTCATGACCGCCGAGCCCGAGGCCTTCACCATCGAGGGCTGAGCCCTTTCCTGCGACTTCAGACGAGAGAGAGGCCCCCATGTTCCAAGAACCCCAGAACATCAACGCCTATGAGTGCATCCGCGTCACCCTGGCCAGTCCGGACAAGATCCGGTCCTGGTCCCGGGGCGAGGTCACCAAGCCCGAGACCATCAACTACCGCAGCCTGAAGCCCGAGCGCGACGGCCTGTTCTGCGCCCGCATCTTCGGCCCCGTGAACGACTGGGAATGCCTCTGCGGGAAGTACAAGCGCCAGAAGTTCAAGGGCGTCATCTGCGACAAGTGCGGCGTCGAGGTCACCAAGAAGTCCGTGCGCCGCGAGCGCATGGGCCACATCCAGCTGGCCTCCCCGGTCAGCCACGTGTGGTTCTTCAAGGGCGTCCCCAGCCGCATCGGCTACCTGCTGGACATCCCGCTCAAGGACCTGGAGCGCGTGCTGTACTTCGAGGCCTATTCGGTCACCGAGGCCGGCGAGACCAACCTGAAGGAAGGCGAGATCCTCAACGAGGACAAGTTCCGCGAGTGCCGTTCCCTCTACGGCGAGGGCTTCAAGGCCCAGATGGGCGCCGAGGCCATCAAGGAGCTGCTCAAGCACGTGGACGTGGAGGCCCTGGCCATCCAGCTGCGCCATGACATGAAGGTCGAGGCCTCCAGCCAGAAGCGCAGCAAGATCGCCAAGCGCCTCAAGGTGGCCGAGTCCTTCCAGCGCTCCGGCAACAAGCCCGAGTGGATGATCCTCGACGTCATGCCCGTGCTGCCCCCCGAGCTGCGCCCCCTGGTGCCCCTCGACGGCGGCCGCTTCGCCACCTCCGATCTGAACGACCTCTACCGCCGCGTCATCAACCGCAACAACCGCCTCAAGAAGCTCCTGGAGCTCAAGGCCCCCGACGTCATCGTGCGCAACGAGAAGCGCATGCTGCAGGAGGCCGCGGACGCCCTCTTCGAGAACGGCAAGCGCGGCCGCCTCCTGCGCGGCGTCAGCAACCGCCCCCTGAAGTCCCTCAGCGATGCCCTCAAGGGCAAGCAGGGCCGGTTCCGCCAGAACCTGCTCGGCAAGCGCGTGGACTACTCGGGCCGCTCCGTCATCGTGGTGGGCCCCGACCTCAAGCTGCACCAGTGCGGCCTGCCCAAGAAGATGGCGCTCGAGCTGTTCAAGCCCTTCATCTTCAACCGGCTCGAGCACAAGGGCTTCGCCGCCACCATCCGCCAGGCCAAGGAGATGGTGGAGGAGGGCCGCTCCGAGGTCTGGGACGTCCTGGAAGAGGTCATCAAGGACCATCCCGTCCTCCTCAACCGCGCACCCACCCTGCATCGCCTGGGCATCCAGGCCTTCCAGCCCGTCCTGGTGGAAGGCAAGGCCATCCGCCTGCATCCCCTCGTCTGCACCGCCTTCAACGCGGACTTCGACGGCGACCAGATGGCCGTGCACGTGCCCCTCAG
>JAJYBX010000302.1 GCA_021778785.1 Acidobacteriota bacterium | reverse complement strand
CGGCGCCTACGCGATCGCCACGGACACCCGGTTCACCTTGAGCACGCGATCCAGGTCCTTCGGATCCAGCCCCACGAGGAACCCCCGGCTGCCGCCGTTCAGGTAGATGCGGTCCAGGTCGAAGATCGAGGCCTCGGCGTGGATCGGCATGGCCTTCCGCGTGCCCAGGGGGCTGGTGCCCCCCACGAGGTAGCCGCTGTGCCGGTTGGCCATCTCCGGCTTGCAGGGCTGGACGGCCTTCGCCCCGATCTGGCGGGCCAGCTCCTTCGTGCTCACCTCCCGGTCGCCGTGCATGAGGATGATCAGCGGCGCGCCCGTCTCGTCCTCCATCACCAGGGTCTTGATGACGGCGTGCTCGGCCACGCCCAGCTCCCGGGCGCTCACGCGGGTACCGCCGTGTTCCTCATACCGGTAGAGGTGTTCCGTGAAGGCGATGCCCGCCTGCTTCAGCAGCCGGGTGGCATTCGTGCTCGGTGCCTTGGCCATGACCACCCCTTCTCTGGCAGCATGGTGCCATGACGCGAAGCATGGTGGTCGCAGGCGGCACCGGCGAGGTGGGCCGACGGCTCCTGGCCCGGCTGGCGGAGCGCCCCGATCTCCAGGTGCGGGTGCTGGTGCGGCGCCCCGGTCTCCCGGTCTCCGCGCCGAACCTGCGGGAGGAGATCCTCGACTTCGAGGACGAAGGCGCCTGCGCCCGCAGCCTGGCGGGCCCCTGCGACCTGCTCCTCATCGCCCTCGGGACCACCCGCGCCAAGGCCGGCAGCGAGGCCGCCTTCCTGCGGGTGGACCGCGACCTCCCCCTGCGCCTCATCCGGGCCTTGGCCGCGACCCATCCGGAGGCCCGCGTCGGCCTCGTGAGCAGTGTCGGCGCGGACCGTCCCCGGGGCCTGTACCTGACCGCCAAGGCCGAGGTGGAGGCCGGGCTGGCCGCCAGCGGGCTCGCCCACGTGATCGCCCGGCCCTCGTTTCTCGTGAGCGACCGGGCGGAATTCCGGCTGGGCGAGGTCCTGGTGCTGCGCCTCCTCGCCCCGCCCTGGCTGGCCCTGGGGCGGGGGCTCTTCCCCCGCCGGGCCGGCTGGTGGCGCTGGGCGCCCATCCACGTCCGCGAGGTGGCGGACGCCCTGCTCACCGACGCCCTGGCGCTGGGACCCGGCCAGCACCGCATCCTCGAAGGGCCCGGCCTGCATCCGGGCCCCCTCGCCACCTGGGGGAAGCCATGAACGAACCCTCCATCGCGCTCGTCACGGGCGCCAGCCGCGGCCTGGGCCGGGAGGTGGCCCTGCGCCTCCTGGCCCGGGGCTTCACCGTGATCGCGGGCATGCGGAGCCCCGAGCCGCTCATGGACCTGGAGATCCTGGCCCTGGACGTGGCCGACGAGGGTTCCATCCGCGCCGCCGCGGAAGCCGTGCGGACGCGCCACGGCCGCCTCGACGTGCTGGTGAACAACGCAGGCATCCTGCTGGACGGCCACCTGGGGGTGCTGGAGGTGGATGGCGACACCTTCCGCCGCACGCTGGAGACCAACGTCCTCGGCGCCCTCTGGACGGTCCAGGCCTTCGCGCCGATGATGCCGCCGGGCGCCCGCATCGTGAACGTGAGCAGTGGCGGCGGCCAGCTCAGCGAGCCCTCCACCTGGGCCCCGGCCTACTGCATCTCCAAGACCGCCCTCAACGCCGTCACCGTGCAGCTGGCCGAGGCCCTGAAACCCCGCGGCATCGCCGTGAACGCCGTCTGCCCGGGCTGGGTGCGCACGGACATGGGCGGGCCCGAGGCCCCCCGCAGCCTGGGCCAGGGCGCGGCCAGCATCCTGTGGGCCATCACCGAGGCCGGGCCCGAAATCACCGGCGGCTTCTGGCGGGACGGCAAACCGGTCGCCTGGTAGGCCCGGCGATGCTGCGCCTCGCCCTCGGAGTCCTCCTGGTCCTGGTCGCGCTCGTCCTCCTGGACCGGCTCGGCCTCTGGATGGAGCGCCGGGGCTGGATCTACTGGCGGAAGCGGAGGAGCAAGGGCACCCTGGGCGCCACCCTGCTCGAGCTCCAGAAGATCTTCGAATCCGGCAAGTCGAAGCACGTCATCGAGGCCAAGCGGGACGGCCGGAAGGAACCTCCCGATCCCGGGGGGGGCAAGCCCTGAGGGCGGGGGCTCACCCCTCGAAGGCCCGGAATCGCGCCCCCTCGGGCACGTCGAGGCCGAAGACGTTTCTCAGGGTGGGGATCACCTCGTCGGGGGCCAGTTCGCGGCCCTCGACGGCCTCCCCGCGGATCTCGGCATAGGCGAGGTTGCGGAGGATGCGGCGCACCGAGGTCCCGGCCAGCTGGGCGGTGAGGGTCTTCACGAAGCGCGATCCGGGGTGGGTGCTCGTGTAGTGGTTGGCCAGCTCGAAATCCACGGGGTACCTCGCCTCGGCCCGGAAGGCGTAGAGGTCCTCCCAGGCGCCATCGTGGATGGACTGGAGCACCTTCAGCCCCTCCGCCTCGTCGACCACCCGGTAGGTGTTGAGGAACTGGACTTGGGCCCCGCCATCCAGCAGGACCGGATGCAGCAGCCCCTCGCCGCCGAAGCCGACGTCCACGAGCCAGTGCAGGCCCTCCAGCCGGACCACCAGCAGCATGTGCGTGCGCGGCAGGGGCTCCGTCGCGCCCAGGCGCACCCGGGCCTCGCAGGGGATGGTCTCGAAGCCCGCCGCTTGCAGGACCGCCAGGAACAGGCTGTTCTGTTCGAAGCAGTAGCCCCCGCGCCGGCGCCGCACCAGCTTGTCCTGGAGGGAGGCCAGATCGAGGCGGATGGGAAGACCCATCTGGATGTCGAGGTTCTCGAAGGGGATGGTGGTGGCATGGGCCAGGTGCAGGGCCCGCAGCGTGGTCAGGTCCGGGCGGACTTCGCCCGTGAAGCCGATGCGCCGGAGGTAGGCTCCCAGATCGAAGTCAGCGGCCATCCTTCGCCTCCCACGCATCGAGGTTCCGCCGGATCTGGGCGGCGTGGAGCTCCAGGTGCTCGGCGTAGTTCCGCAGCCAGTCGTCGGTGCCGTAGGCCCCGCTCTGCGTGTGCCGGCCCATCCGGCCCCAGGCCGCCTCCGGCAGCCCCGCCAGCGTGGCATGGGTGTGGGCGCGGACGGCCTCCACCAGGCGCAGGGCCAGCTCGGGATCGGCGGCGTGGTAGTCGAAGCGCCGGGCCCAGACGTTCTCGTCGTAGCCGATGATGAGGGGATCCGGTTCGGCCAGCAGCAGGCGGATGCGGATGGCGGCGGTGGTCTCCGAGTCCGCGCAGTGGACCACCACCTCCTGGGCGCTCCACCGCCCTTCGCCGGGCCGCCAGGTCCGGGCCTCCGCGGGGACCTCCAGCCAGGCCTGCCGGAGGAGGGCCGGCCCCGTGCGGTACCGTTCGAGCAGGGCGTTTCGGGCGGGGGCATCCAGGGACATGGGCTCTCCGGTTCCAGGATGGCCGGGCGCCGGGGAAATTAAAGCCTCATGTCACGAGGCTTTTGTGGTTGGATGGACCTCATTCTCCGGAGGTCCCATGCGCGTCCCGATGGCTTGCCTCGCCCTGGCTCTCGTCCTCCTGCCCCTGCGGGCCGGCGACCGCGTCACCG
>JAJYBX010000301.1 GCA_021778785.1 Acidobacteriota bacterium | reverse complement strand
CGATCTCCAGGATTTCGCCGAGAGCATTCCCAAGGGGTACGAGCTGGTGACCTGGCTGCACCAGTTCGACCCGGACGCCACCAAGGAGCAGATCCGCGGCGTCATGGGCCAGATGCTCTTCCGGGGCGAAGAGGGCAACAAGATGACGGACGTGCTGAGCGGCGGCGAGTCCTGCCGCCTGCTCTTCTGCAAGCTCATGCTGCAGAAGCCCAACATCCTGGTGCTGGACGAGCCCACCAACCACCTGGACCTGGAAGCCGTCATCGCCCTGAACGCGGCGCTGCAGCGTTACGAGGGCACGCTCCTCTTCGTGACCCACGACGAGGACATCATCGACGAGGTGGCCACCCGCATCTGGCACCTCACGGACGACGGCATCGAGGACTTCCAGGGCACCTACGCGGAGTACAACGCCCCGACGGGGCGCTGAGCAGGCCGGGATCAAGGTTCGCCCGATCCGCCGGCACGCCTAGTCCCTTGGGTCTATCTTGCCTGGGAGAGGCTGGTGTCTATATTGAGTCTTTATCCGTCCGTTTGGGCGGCCATGGAGGGGTTTCCCTGTGGTCCTTCGGCAGGACGAGGATTCGGCATTCCCGGCCCCGCGTTCTGATGGGAGTCGATCCCGGAGGGTTCCCACTCGGCTCGCGCGCGCCACCCGCGATCTCGAGGACTTCAAGCGGGCCCTGGACGAGCACGCCATCGTTGCCGTGACGGACGCGCAGGGGCGGATCACTTACGTGAACGATAAGTTCTGCGCCATCTCCAAGTTCTCCCGCGAGGAGCTGCTGGGCCAGGACCACCGCATCATCAACTCCGGCTACCATCCGCGGGCCTTCATGACCCAGCTCTGGAAAACCATCCTGGCGGGGCACGTGTGGAAGGGGGAGATCCGGAACCGGGCGAAGGACGGGAGCACCTATTGGGTGGACACCACCATTGTGCCCTTCCTGGGGGAGGACGGCAGGCCCTCGCAGTTCGTGGCGATCCGGGCGGACATCACCCAGCGCAAGGAGGCCGAGGAGGCCCTGCGGCAGTCCCAGAAGCTCGAGAGCCTCGGCGTGCTGGCGGGGGGCATCGCGCACGACTTCAACAACCTGCTCACCACCATCCTGGGCAACGCGAATCTGGGGGGCATGCACTTGCCTCCGGAAAGCCCGGCGCTGCCCTACCTGCACCAGATCGAGCAGGCCACGTTGCGGGCCGCGGACCTGACCCGGCAGCTGCTGGCCTATGCCGGGAAGGGTCGCCTGCAGGTCATCGAGGTGGATCTGAACCGCCTTGTGATGGAGATGACCCAGCTCCTGACGGTCTCCATCTCCAAGAAGGCAGCGGTGCGCTACGACCTGGCTCCGGACCTGCCACGGATCTCGGCGGACCCCTCGCAAATGCAGCAGCTCGTCATGAACCTGGTGACGAACGCCTCGGAGGCCATCGGGGAGGAGGTCAGTGGTCTCATCACCGTGCGGACCGGCGTGCAGGCCGTGGACGAGGCCACGAACGTGGGGCTGCTGCCGGCGCTGCCCCTCCCCCCCGGGAGCTACGTGACCCTCGAAGTCAGCGACACCGGCTGCGGGATGACCCAGGAGGTGCGGGACCGCATCTTCGATCCCTTCTACACCACCAAGTTCACCGGCCGGGGCCTCGGGCTTTCCGCCATGCTGGGCATCCTCCGCGGCCACCACGGGAGCCTCAAGGTGTACAGCGAGCCGGGTCGGGGCTCGGTGTTCAAGCTGTTCTTCCCGGCCCAGGCCCTGGGCGCGGGGGAGCGGCAGGTTCCCCGGGTGGGGATCGGGTGGCGGGGAAGGGGTGTGCTCCTGGTGGTGGACGACGAGGCCTCCGCCCGCGCGGTGGCGCGGGGGCTGGCCGAGGCCTGCGGATTCCAGGTGCTCGAGGCGACGGACGGACAGGAGGCCCTGGGGCTCTTCGAGCTGCGCCACGGGGAGCTCACCGCGGTCCTGATGGACCTCACGATGCCGCACATGGATGGCCGCCGGGCCTTCCTCCGCATGCATGAGATCAATCCGAGGGTGCCGGTGGTGATGACCAGCGGCTACAGCGAGGAGGACGTGGTGACGGATTTCCTCGGCCGCGGCCTGGCCGGCTTCCTCGCCAAGCCCTACCAGAGCGGCCAGTTCATGGCCGTGCTCCGCCAGGCCATCGAGGGCGGCTAGCCGGGCGGGGTCAGCAGCATCCGCAGCGCCTCTTCCGCCACCTTGAGGCCCACGATGGCCGGCATGTAGGAGAGGGTCCCCACGGGTCGCCGCGCCCGGCCGGGCCCCCGATGGGGCTCCACATCCAGCGGATTGGCGGGCCGCTTGTTGTCGGCGGGTTCCAGGGAATAGACGCAGCGGATGCCCGTGGCGATGCCGACCTTCCGCAGGTTCCGGCGCATGACCGTGGCCAGGGGGCACATGCGCGTCTCGCTCAGGTCACCCACGCGGATCTGCGAGCTGTCGAGCCGTCCGCCGGCGCCCATGCTGGAGAGGACGGGCAGGCCCAGGCCGTGGGCGGTCTGGAGCACGGCCACTTTGCAGCTCACGGAATCGATGGCGTCCACCACCACGTCGGGCCGGGGCGTCAGCAGGTCCGGCAGGGTGTCGTGGTGGATGAAGACGTGGCGGGCCTCCACGTCGCAGCCGGGGTTGATGTCGCGCACCCGCGCGGCGGCGACCTCGGCCTTGGGCAGGCCGAGGGTGCTCCGGAGGGCGAAGAGCTGGCGGTTCAGGTTGCTGGGGCTCACCACGTCGTGGTCCACCAGCCGGAGATGGCCCACGCCGGCGCGGGCCAGGGCCTCCACGGCGAAGGAGCCCACGCCCCCCAGCCCGAAGACCACCACCCGCGCCTGGGCCAGACGGGCCAGGGCGGCCTCTCCGAGGAGCAGCTCCGTGCGTGCGAACCACCTCATGCCAGGATCTCCTTGAAGAAGCGCTCCCCGTTCCGGCGGGTGAGCTCCGCCAGGTCCTCCACCGGCTGGTCCCGGAGGGCGGCAGCTGCGGCCACCAGGGCGGGCAGGGCGGCCGGTCCGGCGGCATCGGATTCCAGCAGGAGCCGGTCATCGCGCACGGCCGCCAGGGCCGCCCCGGGGGCGGCGAAAGAAAGCCAGAGCCCCAGGTCCTGCAGTTCCCGGGCGGTTTCCGGGCTGCCCCCGTAGGCATGGACCAGGGCGCCGGCCGGGGGCACGCCCTCCTCCGCGAGGAGCGCCTTCAAGGCCCCCCAGGCGCGGACGCAGTGGAGGGCCACGGGCCGCCGGAGCCGGATCGCCAGGCGAAGCTGCAGGCGGAGGGCGTGGAACTGGGCCCCGCGGTCGACGGGACGGCGGGCGAAGTCGAGGCCGCATTCACCGACCCCGGCGCGGCGGCCGGTCAGGAGCGCCTCCAGCCGCGTCTCCCAGCCGGGCTGGGCCCCGCCCACGTTCCAGGGGTGCAGGCCCAGCAGGGGCACCACGTCCCGGTGGGTCCCGGCCAGGGCCAGGACGGCCCCCCAGTCCGCCTCGCCGGTGGCGCAGCAGGCGAACCGGGCGACCCCGGCGTTCCGGGCGCGGTCCAGGGCCGCCTCCACCCCGCCGACGGGGAGGTCCTGGAGGTGGCAGTGGG
>JAJYBX010000300.1 GCA_021778785.1 Acidobacteriota bacterium | reverse complement strand
TCACCCGCCCCGGCATCCTGGGCGAGCACGAACTCGAGGCCCGCGTACACATCCGCCACGAGCAGTACCAGAAGGCCGTCGCCATCGAGACCCAGGTCCTGCGCGAGATGGCGGAAACCCAGATCCTGCCCTCCATCACGGCCGATCTGGGCGCCCGGGCCGAGAGCCTCACCCGGCTGGCCAGCGCCGGCATCGCCGTGCCCGAGACGCTGAAGGCCGCCCTGCAGGCGCAGGCCACCCTGGCGGGGGAGGCCCAGGCCCGTCTGGCTTCCATGAAGGTCGCCCTGGTCGAGGCCGAGGCGGTGGAGGACGTCTACGGCCGCACAGAGGCCTTCGGGAACAAGGTGAACGAGGCCAAACACGCCCTGCGCGAGGTACTCGACCACCTGGAGGAGGCCTGCGACGCGGATCTCTGGCCCCTGCCGAAGTACTGGCAGCTGCTCTCCCCGCTGCTGTAGCCCGGATCCAGCCACGAGAAAGGGCCGCGCGAGCGGCCCTTTCTCGTGCAGATCGGGAGAGGCCTACCGCCCGAAGCGGAAGACGGCGCTGACCTGGACCCAGGTGGCGGTGTCGAAGCCGAAGCCGTCGCTGCCGTTCTTGTCCGTGAAGATCTGGTTCAGGGTCCCCTCCACCGAGAAGCTCGGGGTGAACGAGAAGCCGCCGCCGCCGCGGACGCCGAGCTTCCCGCTCTGGGAGGCGCTGCCGCTGGCACGGAAGCCCCCGACGTTGTACTCGTAGTCGTCCTTGATGCTGTTGAGCGAGGCGCCAGCCACCGTGTACCAGCCGGAGCGGGGACCATCAAAGTGGTAGACCCAGTCGGCGCCGGCCTGGATGGCGGTGAACTCGTTCTTGAAGTCGTCGGCGCCGCCCCACCCGGATCCGGGGAACTTCTGGTAGGTCACATGGGCGCGGATCTCGTGGTTGCGGGTGAGGGCGAAGTCCAGGTGGCCGCCCACGTGGGCGCCGAAGAACTGGTTGGTGCCGTAGTCGGACTTGTCCTTGAGGTCGCCCACGGGCATGGACAATCCGGTGTAGACCCCCCCGTTGATGTCCTGGGCGGAGAGGGCGACGCCCGCGAGGGCGAAGGCAAGGGCGAGGGTACGACGCATGGAACCTCCAGAGGCGGCTCCAACCGGGAGCCGGGCCCAGCCTAGCGGAGAATCATCACGGGTGCGTCATCCGATCGGACTAGCCGGCCCTCTACTCCATCGTGACGCCGCGCCCCGTGCGGATCCGCTGCTCGATGCGCGAGGTGCTGTGGCCGGGCAGGAAGGGGATGAGGACCAGCCGTCCCCCGCGGGCCTCCACGTCCTCGCGGCCCACCACGGTCTCGGGCGTGTAGTCGCCGCCCTTCACCAGCACGTCGGGCCGGAGGGCGCGGATGAGCTCCAGGGGCGTGTCCTCGTCGAATCGCACCACGGCGTCCACACTGCGCAGGCCGAGCAGCACCGCCGCGCGGGCGGCCTCGTCCTGGAGTGGGCGTCCGGGGCCCTTCAGGCGGGCCACGGAGGCGTCGCTGTTGAGGCCCACCACCAAGAAGTCGCCGAGGGCGCGGGCGTCCTCCAGGTACTTCACGTGCCCGGGATGGAGGAGGTCGAAGCAGCCGTTGGTGAAGCAGAGCCGCCCCGGGCGGGGAACCGCCGCCAGGAGGGCCTGGGCCGTGGGGAAGAATCGAGAGGATGACGACATGATCGAATCGGAATATGATGGAGGGTCGTGGACGTGTCCGACAGGAGAAGGATGCCATGCCCCTCTACGAGTACCGTTGTGAAGCTTGCGGCCAGCGCGAAGAGAAGCTGGAGAGCATGTCCGCCCCCGAGGCGCACGACTGCCCCAAGTGCAGCGCCGCGGCGGCGATGAAGCGCCAGGTGTCCGTCAGCGCCTTCACGCTGGCGGGGGGAGGCTGGTTCAAGGGCTCCACCCCGGAACCGGCCTCCACGCCTTCCCCCGCTGCCGGCGGCGGATGCGCCGGGGGCAGCTGTGGCTGCCCCTTCGCGGGCTGATGCGGCGCCAGCCCGGCCCCTTCGTGACTTGATCCATTGACTTCCGGCCTTGTTTCGATAGGCTAGGAGGTTCCCGGCCCCGTGGGCCGGCTTCGTTTGCTGTCCGTCCGATGTCCCCCGCGGGACCTCTCGGGCCCAGGCCCGGATCCACCGGAGCCTTCCTTGGAGGATGGTGTGCCTACCATCAATCAGCTGATCCGCCTCGGGCGGAAGACTTTCGAGAACAAGACGAAGAGCCCCGCGCTCGACGCCTGCCCCCAGAAGCGCGGTGTCTGCACCCGCGTGTTCACCACCACGCCGAAGAAGCCGAACTCGGCCCTCCGCAAGGTGGCCCGTGTCCGTCTCACCAACGGCATCGAGTGCACCACCTACATCCCCGGTGTGGGCCACAACCTGCAGGAGCACAGCATCGTGCTCATCCGCGGCGGTCGTGTGAAGGATCTGCCGGGCGTGCGCTATCACGTGGTGCGCGGCACCCTGGACGCCACCGGCGTCGCGGGCCGCAACCAGTCCCGTTCCAAGTACGGCGCCAAGCGCCCCAAGGCTGGCGCCGCGCCGGCCAAGAAGAAGTAGGGGAGGTAGAACATGGCTCGCCGTTCCGCACCTGCCAAGCGTGAGATCCTCCCGGATCCCGTCTACAACAGCCTCGTCGTCTCCAAGTTCGTGAACATCCTCATGGAGCGCGGCAAGAAGGCCACCGCCGAGCGCATCCTCTACGGAGCCCTGGAGATCGTCTCCAAGAAGTCCGGCGAGGAGGCCCTGGAGGCTTTCCAGAAGGCCCTGAACAACATCAAGCCCTCGGTGGAGGTGAAGTCCCGCCGCGTGGGTGGCGCCACCTACCAGGTGCCCGTGGAGGTTCCCCAGAACCGCCGCGTATCGCTGGCCATGCGCTGGCTCAAGACCTACTCCGCCTCCCGCGGCGAGCGCACCATGCGCGACAAGCTGGCCGGCGAGATTCTTGACGCCATGAACTTCCGCGGCGCCGCCATCAAGAAGAAGGACGACGTCCACAAGATGGCCGAAGCCAACAAGGCCTTCGCCCACTTCCGCTGGTAGCAGTCCATCCGACCGGACGGGGCCGCCGCACGGGCGGCCCCGTCCGTGAAGATCTTTGAGGCATCCCGACTCTTCTCCGCACCGAATCCTTTCCAGGAGGCCGCAGTGGCCCGCCAGACTCCCCTCGAGCGCTACCGGAACATCGGCATCATGGCGCACATCGATGCCGGCAAGACGACCACGACGGAGCGCATCCTCTACTACACCGGCAAGATCCACAAGATCGGCGAGGTCCACGAGGGTGCCGCCACCACCGACTGGATGGTGCAGGAGCAGGAGCGGGGCATCACCATCACCTCCGCGGCCATCACGGCGGCCTGGACCCCCCAGACCGGCCAGCTGAAGGGCGTCGAGCACCGCATCAACATCATCGACACCCCCGGCCACGTGGACTTCACGGCCGAGGTGGAGCGCAGCCTGCGCGTGCTGGACGGCGCCTGCGCCGTGTTCTGCGCCGTGGGCGGCGTCGAACCCCAGTCCGAGACCGTGTGGCGCCAGGCCGACAAGTACGGCGTGCCGCGCATGGCCTTCGTCAACAAGATGGATCGCC
>JAJYBX010000299.1 GCA_021778785.1 Acidobacteriota bacterium | reverse complement strand
GCCTGCGCGCTGCTGGTGGGCGGCTACTTCCTCATGGGCTACCCCGTCTGGTTCGGGGGGCACACGCTCTCCCTCACCGTGGGCGACGCGATGACGGCAGGGCCCGGCGTGCTGGTGCCCGTGGCCCTGGCCATCCTCCTGGTGGGCGTGGGGGGCTCCTTCGTGAAGCCCTGCATCGCCGGCACCGTGCAGCGCACGCACCTGGGGAAGGCGACCCTGGCCTTCGGCATCTTCTACATGGTGGTGAACATCGGCAGCGTGGTGGGGCGGCTCACGGCCTTCGCCGTCCGCACGCGGCTGGGCCGGCTGGATACGATCTTCACCGTGTCCATGGCGGCCTCGGTGGTGGCCTTCCTGGTGGTGTTCTTCCTCTACCGGGATCCGGAATCCGCCACGGATCCCGCCAAGCCGCGCCGCACGGTGCCGGAGATCCTCCTGGGCATGTTCAAGGTGCTGGGCAACGGGCGCTTCGCCCTCTTCCTGCTGGTGAGCAGCGGCTTCTACTTCATCTACAACCAGGTCTACAACGTGCTGCCGCTCTACGTGAAGAAGACCGTGGAACTGAGCCCGGCCATGGACCTCTACACCCTGGCCAACCCCGTCACCATCGTGCTGTTCCAGCTGGTCATCACGAACCTCTTCGGGAAGCTGCCCCCCATCAAGTCCATCGTGGTGGGCACGGTCATCATCGGCCTGGCCATGCTCATCAACGTGGCGCCCCTCTTCATGGCGGGCGGGGTGACGATGCGGGTGTGGCTGCCCCTGGGCAGCCTCTTCGTCATCATGACGGTGGCCCTCATCGCCTTCGGTGAGCTCTTCGCCGCGAGCCGGCTCTACGAGTACATCGGGTCCCTGGCGCCGAAGGGCCAGGAGGGGCTCTTCCTGGGCTACTCGAACCTCCCCATGGCCATCGGCAGCCTGGTGGGTGGCCCCGCCGGCGCCTGGATCTTCAACCGCGTCATGTGCGCTGGCGCCGAGAAGCTGCCCAGTGGCCTGCTGAAGCTGGATCCCCGCGCCGCCGCCACCGGCTGGCTCATCCTTACGGCCTTCGGCCTCGGGAGCGCCTTGAGCCTCTGGTTCTACAACCGGTGGCTGCAGAGGCAGCCCGCCTAGGGCCTGTTTTCAAATTGGGGTGCGGCCGCGCAAGGGGCGCCTCCCAAGCGAGGCAAGGAAGGCGACGAAGGCCGCAGCGGTACTACGGCCGAGGAGCCTGACGCAGGATCGCGCCGGGCGCCGCCCCTTGCCCTCCGGGACGGGGGCCAGCCGGTCCCCATGCTGCGTTGAGGGCCTCGAACGATGCCACCGCATCGCCCTTCGGCCCTCGCCTTGCCTGGAACCCGGCTGGTCGCCGTCGCGGCTCACATCCAATTTGAAAACAGGCCCTAGGGTCCCGTGACGGTGACCTGCACGGTGCGGGTGGCGCTGCCGTAGGGGCCCTCGGCCAGCAGGGTGTAGGTGGTGGTCGCCACGGGATGGACGGTGAGGCTGGTGCCCGTCACCCAGCCGATGCCGGGCGTGAGGAACCAGCGGGTGGCGTTCGTGGTGCTCCAGGTGAGCGTGGCGCCCGCGGCCGTGGTGGTGCTGGCCGGGGCGGCGGCGAGGGCGCTGATGGCGGGGGCCGTGCCGGTGGGGTCCGCCGTGTACACCGTGCCCATCTGCACCACCTCCAGGTCCGAGCCCTTGATGCCGGAGAGGGTGGCGAGCTGGGTGTTGTCCCAGCGGTCATCCGGCGCGCCGGAGAGGTACCAGGCGCTGCCGTTGTCGGCCAGGATCATGCCATAGCGCTTGAGGGCGGCCAGCACGATGCGGGCCTGGGGCGGGTAGCCGCTGATGTCCACGCCGGCCTTCAGGCGCACCCGCATCCCCATGGGCGGCGCGCTGGCGCTGGTGGTGCTGGAGGCCCAGTGGGTGGCGGGCAGCACGTAGGCCTTCCGGGAGGTCGGCACCGTGAAGCGCAGGGCGTGGGAGATGGCCCCGGCCGCCACTTCGTCGTAGCGGGCCAGGCCCGGCAGGAGGGGCAGCCCGGCCGCATCGGCGCTGGTCCAGCCGAAGGGGCGCAGGGCGTTGCCCTTCAGGTCCCAGATGGCGGCGGCATCGGCGGTCCAGCTGCCGTCGGCCTGGGGGAAGGCCCGGTACAGCTCGTAGAGCAGGCAGGTGTCGCGGTCCATCACCAGCACGTGGCGGTCCCCGGTGGAGGCCGTGCCACCCTCGATGGGGGCCGTGGCGGGAAGGGGCATGGGACCGGGGTCGCTCTCGCCACCGTAGGCCGTGAAGGCCACGGGGACCTTGGCCTGGGCGGAGGAGGCCACCACGGTGTAGGGGATGCCGATGGGGGCGCCCTGCCACAGGCCTGCGCCGAAGTCGGGATGCAGGCCCGTCGAGGCGCCGATGAAGCCGATGATGGCCGCGCTGTTGGGATCCACCGGAGCCGTGGAGATGTCCTGGTTCCAGGCGTTGTCGGCCGGGAAGGGGAGGAAGCCCTGGAGGCTGGCGCCCGCGCCGAGGGCGGCGCCGTTGCAGGCCCCGGGCGGCGGTTGCACCGAGACGGTGACGGGGGCCTGGGCCGACTTCGTGGCGTCGGCCGCGCTGGTGGCCTGGACGTGGAAGGTGCCGGCGGTGGCGGGGGCCGTGTAGAGCCCTGCTGCGCTGATGGTGCCGCTGGCCGGTTCCACCACCCGCCAGGTGACGGCCTGGTTGGCCGTGCCGGTGACGGTGGCCTGGAAGGCCTGGGTTCCGCCGGTCCACAGGCTGGCGCCCGCGGGCTGGATGGACACGCCGATGGGCTGGGGCGATGGCGGGGTGGAGCCGCCGCCCCCGCCGCCGCAGGCCAGGAACAGCCCGGGAAGGGCCCAGACCGCCAGGTTCCTCGCGCGCATGCCCCCCTCCTGTCGACCCGAGCAGTCTACCCGTCCCCCGCCTGTCCCAAGGCGCCCCCGGGCGACCCTGGGGATTGAGCTCCGTTTCAGGGATAATGGCCCCCCGTCCCGAGGTCCCCATGTCCCAGAAGCAGACCCCACTCTTCCCGCTCCGCCAGGGCCGCCACACGCGCCAGGCCCATGTGGACCTGCCGGAGGGCACCTTCGAGGAGGAGCATGCGCGGCAGGGCTTCTTCGGCCGCACCACGCACCTCTACCGGCTGCATCCGGTCACGGACTGGACGCGCATCGAGGGCCCCCTGCGGCCCCACAGCTACGACCTCAACGGCCTGAAGCCATCGGCGGAGGAAGCCATCCGGGCCTCGATGCTCGGTTCGGCGGAAGCCGCCTTCGCCCCCATCTGCCTGCTGCACAACCATGACGTGGCCCTGCACTGGGTGGCGCCGGCGGCCATGGACTTCTTCTACCGCAACGCCGACGGCGACGACGTCTACTACATCCACGCCGGCGCCGGGAAGCTGGAGACCACCTTCGGGGCGATCCACTACGCCACCGGCGACTACCTCGTGATCCCCCGCGGCACCACGTACCGCTTCCTGCCCGCGGCGGGCGACCAGCGCTACCTGCTCATCGAGAGCGCCAGCGAGGTCACCATCCCCGACCGCAACCAGCTGGGCCCCAACGCCATCTTCGACCCCGCCATGGTGGATACGCCGGAGCTGGAGCCCTACGACGCC
>JAJYBX010000298.1 GCA_021778785.1 Acidobacteriota bacterium | reverse complement strand
GCTCCAGGGCCACGCGGCGCTTGCCGACGCCCTCGGGGCCGGCGAAGAGGAGCGAGCCGCGGATGCGACCGGCCTGGAGCCGCGCCAGGAGGCGTTCGCGGAGGGGCCGGTGGCCGGAGATCCAGGGCGAGAACATTCAGTCCACCGCGAAGCCGGCACTGCGGAGCAGCGCCGAGGCGCGCGTCCAGATGGCGGCCTCCACCTGATCCACCGGGTCCCGCGCGGGCACCACCGCCACGCGGTTGGGTTCGGCCTGGGCCAGGGCCAGGAACCGGGCCCGCACGCGGCGGTGGAAGTCCAGGGCCGCCTGGTCGAAGCGCGTCTCCGCGAATTCCGCGCCGTAGGCGAGGTTCCGGACCTCCACGCGCTGGAGGCTGGCCTCCGGATCCATGTCCAGCAGCACGGTGAGGTGGGGCCGGAGCCGGCGCAGCACCAGCTCGCTCAGGCGGTCCAGGGCGGCCTCGGAGACGCCGCTGGCGCCCTGGTAGGCGCGGGTGGAGTCCTCGAAGCGGTCCACCAGCACCACCTTCCCGGCCTCCAGGCTGGGCCGGATCAGCGCGTGCAGGTGCTGGGCCCGGTCCGCATAGAAGAGCAGCAGTTCCGCCTCGGGGCACCAGGCCTCCCCGCTGGGATGGGGCTCCAGCAGCAGGCGTCGCAGCTCCCGGCCCAGGGCCGTGCCACCGGGTTCCTTGCTGACCACGAGGGGCACGCCCAGGTGGCGCAGGCGCTCGGAGAGGCGCAGCAGCTGGGTGGACTTCCCCGAGCCCTCCACGCCCTCGATGGTGATGAACACGCCCGGCACCGGACCTCCCGACCTCCGAGCATACCTTGGCCCTATCCGGTGCTATGCTTCGGGAAATTCCAGGAGTTCCAGGTGGCCGAAGCGATCCACTGCCCGAGCTGCTCCACCCGATACCGCCTGCGGCCGGAGCGCCTCACGGCCTCCCTCCGCCGGGCGCGCTGCGTCACCTGCCAGGGCGTGTTCCCCATCGGCGACGTGGTCCAGCGGCTCCTGGCGGTTTCCCCGGAAAGCGGGGCCGTCCCGGAGGGCTACGAACCGCCCTCCCTCACCCTGGGCGACCTGGAGGGCGCCGAGTCCGAGATCCTGGAGAAGACCCTGGTGGAGACGCCGGAGGTCCTGCCCGAGGCCAAGCCCGAGGCCCCCGCGCTGCCGCCCCTTCCCCCCGAGATCACGGAATCCACCCTGTCGGGTTACACCTCGGCCCGGGACGCCATCGAGAAGCTCTTCGGGGATGTGCCGGCCCTGGCCGGGGAGGCCAAGGGGCCCAGGCAGCCCTCCTCCCCCATGGATCTCGAGGCCACCCTCTCCGCCCTGGAGAACACCCTGGGCGGCACCCATCCCACACCGCCCTCCCCCCTGCCGGAACCCGCCGCCGTGGAGGAGCCGCTTCCCTCCACCTTGGCCATGCCGGCTTCGGGTTCGACCGTGCGCTTCACCCGGGACGAGGTGATGGCCGCGATGTCCGGGGGCGCGGCTCCCGAACCCGCGCCCGCCTCGGCGTCGGAATCCACCGTGGCCCTGCGGGCCGGCGACCTGCTGGAAGCCGCGCCCCACCAGGCCGTGCCGGAGGCCACCCGGGCCCAGGCCGCGGCCCAGACCCTGGCGTCGGGCCCCCTGCCCATTCCGGCCGCCCCCGCCCCCGGCACCCCGGAGGCCGAGCTGCTGCGGCTGAAGATCGGCGAGGAGATCTACCCCGGCCTCACCATGCCCCAGCTCACCCAGTGGGTGGAGGAGGGGCGCATCCTCGAAGGGCATCTGGTGGCCCGCCAGTTCAGCGAGCACTGGATCGAGGCCTACAAGGTCCCGGGCCTGCGCCCGGTCTTCGACCGCCTGCGTCGGGAACGGATGCAGGGTCCGGGCGCACCCATGGCCGAGGCCTTCCCGCCCGCCGGGGAGTCGGGCTCCGCGAAGAAGAGCCTGTTCGGGGGCCTCTTCGGAGGAAAGAACTGACATGCAGCCCCTGATCCTCGCCGCGCTCCTGGCGCTCCCGCAGGCGCCCGCACCAGCCCCCGCCCCGGCGCCCGAAGCGTCCGCCCGGCCCCTCTCCTTCTACAGCGGGAGCTTCCCCTTCATCTGGGACCGCACCCTCCCCATGACGGTCAACCTGGACGGCCTGAAGGTCACGAGCATCTTCTTCAACAAGCGGAAGGTGGAACCCGGTTTCTTCAACCTCCTCAAGGGCGCCGAATTCGGTACCCGCGCCCAGCTGGAGGTCACCAACACCGGGAAGTACCCCAAGGTGCCCGGCTTCGCCGTGGCCGTGCTGGACAAGGACGGCAACCTGCTGGGCGTGGCCTCCGGCGGCACCAAGCTGGGCACCATGAAGCCCGGCGACACCGAGACCTTCGACCTGAACTTCACCCAGGTGAAGGAGCGCCTCTCCAAGGGCGACCGTTTCCTGCTGTCCATCGAGCTGCGGGACTGACGGAAAGGCCCCGGCCCGCCGTCAGTTCGCCTCCTGCTCGTGGTAGTGGGCCAGGATCTCGGCGGGGGTGACGGTGGCCGTGCCGACCTTGGCCACCACGATGCCGGCGGCGGCGTTGGCCAGCATGGCGGCCTCCCGCCAGTCGGCGCCAGAGGCCACGGCGGCGCTGAAGGCGGCGATGACGGTGTCGCCCGCGCCGCTCACGTCGAAGACCTCCCGGGCCTCCGTGGGGATCATCCAGGGGGCGCCGTGGTCGCCACCGGGCGCGAAGAGGGCCATGCCCCGCTCGCTGCGGGTCACGAGCAGACCTTTCAGTCCGAGCTCGGCCAGGATCGCGCGGCCGGCCTCCGCCGCCTCGGCGTCGCTCTTCGCGGGGCGCTGGGCCAGCTCGGAGGCCTCCTTGGTGTTGGGGGTCATGAGCGTCGCGCCCCGGTAGAGGGCCTTGTGGGCGGGCTTGGGATCCACGATCCAGGGGAGGTCCCGGGCCGCGCAGAGCTCGCGCACCGTCGCCATCACCGGCTCGCAGACCACGCCCTTGGCGTAGTCGGAGACGATGAGGGCCGAGGCCTCCTCCACCGCCCGGGCGATGCGGTCCCGCAGCCCCAGCAGCACCGCGGCCTCCGGCGGCCCGGCCTCCTCGCGGTCGATGCGCAGCATCTGCTGCTGCTGGCCCACGACGCGGGTCTTGATGATGGTGGGCCGGGAGGGATCCAGCACCAGGCCGGAGATGGAGATGCCCAGGCGCCCCAGCAGGCCCAGCAGCCGGTCGCCGGCGGCGTCCTTCTGGAGGGTGCCCAGGAGCAGGGGCTCGGCGCCGAGGGCCTTAAGGTTGGCGGCCACGTTGGCGGCGCCGCCCAGCACGGCCTGCTCGCGCACCACCCGCACGATGGGCACCGGCGCCTCGGGCGAGATGCGGCTCACCTCGCCGAAGAGGTACTCGTCCAGCATCACGTCGCCCAGGACGGCCACCTTGCGGCCCTCCATGCGGCGGAGGAGGGTCTCGGCCTGCGATCGGTCCAGCCTCACTGGCCCACCTTCTTCGCCTGGTCCACCAGCATCACGGGGATGCCGTCCTCGATGGGATAGAGCAGGCCGCAGGCCTGGCAGTGCAATCCGTCCGTTCGCTCCACGAGGTCGCCGTGGCAGGCCGGACAGCAGAGGATCTCGAGAA
>JAJYBX010000297.1 GCA_021778785.1 Acidobacteriota bacterium | reverse complement strand
CCTCCAGCTCCTCGAGCTGGGCTTCGTCCAGGCGGCGGAGGCCGAGGAGGCGCCCCAGGGGCGCCAGCACCAGATCCTGGGTGCGCCGGAGCCCCTGCTTGAATTTGTCGAAAAGGCTGCCGAGCACGCCCACCTCGCGGACTTTCAGTCTACCTGCGCATCCCTTCAAACCCGCGCCGGGATTGTGATCCACGGCATAGGAACAGGGACGATCATACGTCCATACCTTCCAGCCTCGGGTGGATGCGACCCGAATCCAGATGTGGAGCGACCATGATCCCGCTTCCGATTCCGCCCGCGGACCCGCTGCCGCTGCCCCTGCCGCCGATCATCCTGAAGGGGCTGCTGCTCCTCACCTTCGCGCTCCACCTGCTGGCGGTGAACCTGGGCGTGGGCGGCACCGTGCTGAGCTTCGCCCATGCCGCGCGGGGCCGTGCGGGCGACCGGGACCTCGTGCGCCGCGTGGCGCCGCTGGTGCCCCCAGCCGTGACCTTCGCCGTGACCCTGGGCGTGGCGCCCCTGCTCTTCATCCAGCTCAGCTACGGCCCGTTCTTCTACTCGGCCACGGTGCTGTCGGCCTTCCCCTGGCTGGCCCTGGTCTTCCTCCTCATCGCGGGCTACGGCCTGCTCTACCGCTTCGTGGGTTCCGCCGCCTCGGACCGCTTCCGGCTCTGGTCGGGCGCCCTGGCCTCGCTGCTGCTGCTTTCCATCGCCCTGGTGCTGGCGAACATGACGACGCTCTCCATGCGGCCGGACCTCTGGCCGGGTCTCGCGGCCAGTTCGCCCCACGGGACGCGCCTGAACCTGGCCGACCCCAGCCTCTGGCCCCGCGTCCTGCACCTCGTCACGGGCATCACGGCCTCGGCGGGGATGCTGCTGGCCGGCTGGGGCGCCTGGAAGGACCACGCGGGGGCCCGGGAGGCGGGCCTCCGCTGGTTCATCGGCGCCACCCTGCTGCAGGCGGCCTGGGGCACCTGGCTGCTGCTGCGCCAGCCGGAGGCGGCCTTCCGGATGCTGCTCTCGGGCCATGCCTTCGGCAGCCTGGCCCTCTGGTTCGGCATCGGGTGCGCCGCCCTGGCCCTGCTCATGGCCATCCCCGCCAGCCAGCGGGGCGCGGCGCGGAAGGCGGTGGGGCCGCCCTTCCTGCTGGCCCAGGGCGCGGTGGTGGGGATGATCCTGGCGCGGGACCAGGCCCGGGACGCCCTCCTGGCCGCCGTGGGCTTCGATCCCTATGCCCTGCCCTTCAAGACCGACTGGACCTCGCTGGCGGTCTTCGCGACGTCGCTGGTCCTGCTGATCGTGCTTCTCACCTTCCTCGTCCGCTGGGTCCTGGCCCCCGTCCAGGCCGGCGCGGAGGCCCGCCATGACTGACACCCCGCAGACCGCCGCGGCCCCCCAGGGGCTGTCCCGCCGGGCCCTGGGCCAGGGGCTCTTCGCCGCCGCCGCGGCCCTGTACACGGCGGCCCTGGCCTGGCCCATCTTCCGCTACCTGAAGTCCGGCACCCAGGGCGCCGACGAGGGGCCCCAGGTGAACGAGGTGAACCTGGGGGCGGAGAAGGACTACCTTCCCGGCAGCGGCAAACTGTTCCTCTTCGGCAGCAAGCCCGCCCTCATCCTGCGCCGGAAGGACGGCCACTTCGTGGCCCTCTTCGCCACCTGCACCCACCTGGGCTGCACCGTGAAGTTCGCCCAGGACCAGGACCGCATCACCTGCGCCTGCCACGGGGGCGTCTACGACCCCGACACCGGCCGGAACATCGGAGGCCCGCCGCCGGCGCCCCTCAAGCCCCTGGTGGTGAGCACGGACGGCGGCGCCGTCGTCGTGAGGAGGGCCTGAGATGAGCGTCCACGCCTGGCTCGACGAGCGCATCGGCCTCGCCGACTTCATGTCCTTCCTCCGCAAGAAGGAGGTGCCCGACCACCGCCACGCGGTCTGGTACTTCTTCGGCGGCATGACCCTCTTCTTCTTCATGATGCAGGTCCTCACGGGCCTGCTGCTCATCGTCTACTACCAGCCGGGCAGCGACTCGAGCTACGGGTCGGTGCAGCGGATCACGTCGCAGATCGAGTTCGGCTGGCTGATCCGCAGCGTGCACTCCTGGTCGGCGAACCTCATGCTGCTGTCGGCCTTCTTCCACATGTTCAGCGTGTTCTTCATGAAGGCCTACCGCGCCCCCCGGGAGCTGACCTGGTGGAGCGGCATGGGCCTCCTGGGCCTGGGCATGGGCTTCGGCTTCTCCGGCTACCTCCTGCCCTGGGACCAGCTCGCCTACTTCGCCACCAAGATCGGCCTCGACGTGATGGAGAAGAGCCCCTTCATCGGCAAGGAGCTGGCCACCATGCTCCGTGGCGGCGCGGACGTGGGCGTCATCACCCTGCAGCGCTTCTACGCCCTGCACGCGGCGGTGCTGCCCGTGCTCTTCATGCCCCTGCTCCTGCTCCACCTCTGGCTGGTGCAGAAGCACGGCAATGCCGCGCCCCCCTCGGTGACGGAGAAGAAGTCCGTGCCCTTCTTCCCCACCTTCTTCTACAAGGATCTGATGGTCTGGTTCCTCTGCCTGAACCTGTTGGCCCTCCTGGCCAGCCTCTGGCCCTGGGACCTGGGCCCCCAGGCGGACAAGCTGGCGGCGGCCCCCGACGGCATCCATCCCGAGTGGTACTTCATGAGCCAGTTCCAGCTCCTGAAGTTCATCCCGGGCAAGGTGGGGCCCGTGGACGGGGAGCTGCTTGGCATGGGCCTCTTCGGGGCGGGCGGGGTGCTCTGGGCCCTGGTGCCCCTCTGGGACCGCGGGTCCCGGGGGCGGCTGGTCAATCTGGTGGGCCTCGGCGCGGTGATCGTCCTCCTCGTGCTGACGATCTGGGGCTACGCCGGCGTCGCGGGAAAGGGGTGAGCCATGAACTATCCGGTCTGGGACGTCCCCTTCCTCGGCAGCGGCTGGGTGGTCGGCATCATGGCCATCATCCACATCTTCCTCTCCCACTTCGCGGTGGGCGGGGGCCTCTTCCTCCCCGTCATGGAGGCCCATGCGCGGAAACACGGCGATGAGGCCATGCTCCGGTGGCTGCGCAAGCACGCCCGGTTCTTCCTCATCGTCACCGGCGTGGCCGGGGCGGGCACCGGCGTGGGCATCTGGGTGGTCATCGCCCTGGCCAACCCCCAGGGCGTGGGCCACCTCATCCACGGCTTCGTGCTGGGCTGGGCCACGGAGTGGATCGTCTTCATCGCGGAGATGGCCTGCATCACCGTCTACTACTACGGCTGGGACCGCCTGACGCCCGAGCGGCACATGAAGGTGGGCTGGCTCTACGCGATCTCCAGCTGGCTCACCCTGGCCGTCATCAACGGCATCATCACCTTCATGCTCACGCCCGGGAAGGGCTGGACCGAGAGCCACTGGATGTGGGACGGCTTCTTCAACCCCACCTACGCCCCCAGCCTCATCATGCGCACCCTCGTGATGTGGGCCCTGGCGGGCGTCTACGCCTTCTGGAGCGCGGCCACCATCGAGGACCTCGACCTCAAGGAGCGGGTGCTGCAGTTCTCCGCCCGGTGGGTGCTGCCGGCCTACGTGCTGCTGCCCTTCATCGGCGGCTGGTACTTCCTGAACATCCCGCCGGTG
>JAJYBX010000296.1 GCA_021778785.1 Acidobacteriota bacterium | reverse complement strand
GAAGACCGTGCTGGACGTCTCCCAGTACGCCTCCCGGGTGGCCTCCGGCAGCACGGAACTGGCGGCCTCCGCCGAGGAGATGTCCCAGGCCGTGGCCGAGATCGCCCGGGTCAGCGAGGACCTCAAGACCGCCGGGGAGCAGGTCACCGAGGCCATGCGCGGCCTCGGCGTCAACGCCGACCGGGTGGCCACCCGCACCCAGGAGGCGGAGACCCGCAGCCAGGATGTGGTCCAGGAGACGGACCGCAGCGCCGAGGCCGGCCAGGGCACGGCCCGGGGCATGACCGACATCCAGCAGGTCACCGGCCAGATCGTCCAGGCGGTGTCGGTGATCCAGGAGATCGCCCGCCAGACCAACCTGCTCTCCCTCAACGCCGCCATCGAGGCGGCCAAGGCCGGCCAGCAGGGCAAGGGCTTCGCCGTGGTGGCCGAGGAGGTGCGGAAGCTGGCGGAGCGCTCCGCCACCGCGGCCCGGGAGATCGAGGCCCTCATCCTCCGCACCCAGGAAGTGGTCTCCGGCGGGGTCCAGAGCGTGGATGCCACCCTCGCCAGCCTGGAGGCCATCCGTGAGCGCATCGGCGGCATGGCCCAGAGCATCACGGACATCGGCGGCCTCTCCCGCCAGCAGGCCGCCACGGGGCAGGAGGTGGCGGCCATGATGGCCCAGACCACCGGCCGCCTGGCCCAGAACGCCTCGGCCACCCACGAGCTCTCCTCCACCGTCCACGAGATCGCCAAGACCTCCGACGAGCTGGCCCGCGTGGCCGAGGGTCTCCGCGCCGTGGTGGAGGGCTTCAAGCTTTAGAGTGCCTAACAAAACCCCCACAGGGCCGCGCGAGGGCCGCCGGGCGAGCGAGGCGAGGAACGCGAGAAGACGCGTAGCGGGTACTACGCGCGACGAGCGTGACGCGGCATCGCGACGCCCGCCGGCCCTCGCCCGGAGGGAGAAAGCCAGGTGGGCGCCCCGCGGCGTCAGGTCCCTTGAACGATGTCCCGCATCGCCCTGCGGGCCCTTCCTTCCGGTGCATCCCACCTGGCTTTCTCGCGGCCACGTCGGGGTTTTGTTAGGCACTCTGAACCCCGGCAGGCTCCGGACGCATCTACTCGGAGGTACACTCGCTCCCCCGGGGGTTCCCGATGCGAAAGCCCATCCTCATCCTTGGACTCCTCTCGACCGGCGTCTTCGTGGCCTGGTGCGGGCACGCCCTGGCGCCCGCCCTGGCGCGGCCCCGGCCCGTGGAGCCCCGGGGCCCCCTGTACGAGTGGGAGCAGGTCAGCATCCAGCGGTTCAAGGAGGCCGCCCCCAGCGTGGTGTACATCACCACCACGGAGGAGCGGGCCCGGGACTTCTTCGGCTTCGATGTGGTGGAGACCCCCGCCGGCGCCGGCACGGGCTTCATCTGGGATCCCCAGGGCCACGTGGTCACCAACTTCCACGTGATCCAGGGCGCGGCCCGGGCCTACATCACCCTCGCCGATGGCAGCCAGCACGAGGCCACCTACGTGGGCGGCGCCCCGGACAAGGATCTGGCCGTGCTGCAGATCCTCAAGCCGCCCGCGAAGCTGCGCCCCATCCCCCTCGGCAGCAGCGCGGACCTGCAGGTGGGCCAGTCCGTGCTGGCCATCGGCAACCCCTTCGGCCTGGACGCCACCCTCACCACGGGCATCGTCTCCGCCCTGGGCCGGGAGATCCAGAGCGTGACGCGCCGCCGCATCTCCGGCGTCATCCAGACAGACGCCGCCATCAACCCCGGCAACAGCGGCGGCCCCCTGCTGGACAGCGCCGGCCGGCTCATCGGCGTGAACACCGCCATCCAGAGCCCCAGCGGCGCCAGCGCCGGCATCGGCTTCGCCATGCCCGTGGACATCGTGAACCGGGTGGTGCCCCAGCTCATCGCCCGGGGGCGCCTGGAGCGGCCCGACCTCGGCTTCGAGCCCGTCTCCGCCCGCATGGTGGAGCGGGCCTTCGGCCCGCAGAAGGGCGTGATGGTGGGAAAGGTGTACCGGGGCGGCGCCGCGGCCCAGGCCGGCCTCCGGGGCGTGGGGGCCGAGGGCCGCCGCGTGTTCCCCGGCGACCTCATCCAGGCCGTCAACGGCCGCCCCGTGGCCGACTGGGACGCCCTCCTGGACGCCATCGAGACCCTGCCCCTGGGCAGCAGCGCCGAGCTGGAGGTCCAGCGCGGCAACCAGCGGCTCCGCGTGCCCTTCCGGGTGGAGGCGGGGCGGGACTGATCGGCCCCGGGTCCGCCTCAGGGGCGGATCGGGGGCGGCCCGATCCCGGCACCCACCGGCAACGGGACATAGGTCGGGGGGTGGACCGTGTCGACCAGCAGGATTCCGTCGAACTGGGCATGGGGAACCATCTGGAAGGTCGTCAGGCCCCAGTCCCGGACGTCCATGCGGCTGAACATCCAGGCGGCCCCCGGACCGGTGCCGGCCTGGGACAGGTCCAGGAAGGAGACGGCCTGCCCGGATTGGTGCAGCAGATTCTCGAGGGTCCCTGCCTGGGCCGGAGGGATTGGATAGATGCCCTGGTCGTTCTTGGCGGCTGATCCTTCATACATGTACAGGCCCAGGGTGTAGACCGAGGCGCCGTACCGGTCCCGGATCCAGTTCCCCAGGTTCTTGAAGACGGGGTAGAGCGTCGTGCCGGGCTCGTCGTGCATCAGGTGGTCGTTGTGGGCCCAGGCCATGACCTTCCGGTCCGGGTAGAACGTGTCCAGGAGGGCCTGGAGGTTGGCCGCCATGCCCGCATCCCGCACCTTGTATCCCTGGGCCAGGTTCTGGGAGACATAGCCCGCGTAGAGTTCGTCCAGGTAGTCGGTCATGCCCCAGGCCGCCTGGCGGACCACCAGGGGGTAGAGCGGCCGGTCCGGGAAGGCCTGCTGCAGCGCGCCCATGTGGCCATCCAGGAAGGCGGTCAGGGCCTGATAGGAGGCCTTCAGGCTGTCCAGGTTCGCCTTCAAGTAGGTGGCCGAGGCCCGGTTCTGGATGAAGGTGGTGTCCAGATCGAAGACCTGCTGGGCATAGACGGGATCGACCTTGGCGACCACCTCCTGGAACACGGCGGGCCGGGCCTGCCGCTCGTCCGCGGTGGTGAGCTGGATGTCGAAACCCGCCAGGATCAGCGGGTGGGCCGTGGCCTGGGTGGCCTTGAGGTAGGCGAAGAGTTTCACCACGTCCCCGGTGGACCAGACCCCGAACACGGAGCTCTGCATGAGGGTCGTGGCATCGAGGTTGGAGGCCCGCTCGTTGCCGCGGTAGCAGCTCAGGATCGAGGATTCGAAGGCGATGACATCGTAGCCCAGGTGCTCGTGGAGGTACTTGATGAGCCGGATCTTCGCCTGGCTGAACTCCGCCACCCCGTGCCCGCTCTCGCCCAGCGTCACCAGGCGCTTCCCCGCGAGGAGCGGGTCCAGGAAGGCCAGATCCGAGTCGTCCGGGCTGTCGAGATCCAGGGACCGGATGGGCTTCGCCTCCGTCTTGACGTACTGGGTCCAGGCCTCCGGGAAGGCCTGAGTGGGCGCCGGACCGGCCGGCGTGGCGGAGGAGGACCCGCCGCCGCAGGCCGCCAGTCCCAGCACCAGCAGGAGGAGGAGGGCGCTTCGCCAGGCGATCATCGAT
>JAJYBX010000007.1 GCA_021778785.1 Acidobacteriota bacterium | reverse complement strand
GCACGTGGAGGGCTTGGAGGCCCCCTTCCGGCGGAAGGACGGAAGTGTGCTCACCGGGTTGATGTCCGCGAGCCTCATCGAGATCCATGGGGAGGCCTGCGTGCTCTCCATCACCCGGGATATCACTGAGTTGCGCTCTCAGGCCCGGCAACTGGAGCGGCTGACCCAGATGTACGCCGCCCTGAGCCAGGTGAACCAGGCCATCGTCTGGTCGCCGGATCGGGAAGCCCTGGTCGCGAAGATCTGTGAGGTGATGGTCGAATTCGGGAAGTTCAGCATGGCCTGGATTGGCTGGAACGATCCCGTCACCCGTGAAGTCCGGGTCGCCAGCAGTTATGGCGACCGGATGGGCTACTTGGACGCCCTTCATGTGCGAAGCGACGACACACCCATGGGCCGAGGGCCCACTGGCATCGCGATCCGAGAGGGTCGCCCCTGTGTGCTGAACGATTTCATCGGGGACGCAGAGACCAATCCCTGGCATGAACACGCGGGAAGGGCAGGGTACGCTTCCTCCGCCGCATTCCCGATCCGCCAGCAGGGCGAGGTTTGCGGGGCCTTGATGGTCTATGCCTCGGAGAAAGATTTCTTTGGGCCCCACGAGACGGCCCTCCTGGAGGAAGCGGCCGGAGATGTGTCCTTCGCCCTGGATCACCTGGCTGGAGAGGCGCGGCGAATCGAAGCCGAGGCGGCCCTGCTCCATCAGAAGAACGAGTTCGAGAAGATATTCAATGGCGTGCCCTCTCAGATCTGGTACAAGGACACACAGAACCGGTTCTTGCGGGTGAACGACAAGGTCTGCCGGGACTTGGGCATGGCCCGGGAGCAGATCGAAGGCCACAGGGCGGAAGATTTGTTTCCCGCCTATGCGGCCCAGTTCTTCAAGGATGACCAGGAAGTCTTCGCCAGCGCTCAGCCGAAGCTGGGCATCCTGGAACGAATTAACAATGCCCATGGCCAGGTACTCTGGATCCGCACGGACAAGGTGCCCGTCATGGACTCGCAGGGGAAGGTGACAGGCCTGCTGGCCATCGTGGAGGACCTGACGGGCCGCAGGGAGGCCGAGGAGGCTCTGCACAAAATCTCGGTGGCGGTGGAACAGAGCCCTCTCTGTGTCGTGATCACGGATCCCAGGGGCGTCATCGAATATGTGAATCCCCGGTTCACCGAGGTGACCGGGTATTCCTATGCCGAGGCCATCGGGCAAAACCCCCGCATCCTGAAGTCACCCCATACGCCGCCGGAGGTCCACCGGCAGATGTGGGAGACCCTTTCCCGGGGCGAGATCTGGGTGGGAGAATTCGAAAACATCAGGAAGAATGGCGAGCCATTCCAGGAGCGGGCCACCATCGTTCCCGTCAAGGCTGAAGCAGGTGCGGTGACCAACTACATCGCGCTCAAGGAGGACATCACCCCCCAGAAGCAGGCTGAGGCCGAGCGGCGATCTCTGGAGGCCCAGCTCCACCAGTCCCAGAAACTGGAGAGCCTCGGCAGCCTTGCGGGGGGTGTGGCTCACGACATGAACAATGTGCTTGGCGCCATCCTGAGCCTGGCTTCCACCCTCAGGGAGAAGGCCGGGCCAACCGACCCCTCGGCCAAGTCTCTCGATACGATCATGAATGCCTGCACACGGGGACGGGGGGTGGTCAAAAGCCTCCTCTACTTTGCGCACAAGGATTTGCAGGAGGAGCGGCCCATCGACCTCAACGACCTCGTGCGGGATATGAGCCAGCTTCTGAGCTACACCACCCTCAAGCGAATCCGGCTCGAGATGGATCTGGAGGAGGAGCTCGGGCTGCTCCGAGGTGATGCGGGCGCGATCAGCCACGCGCTGATGAACCTGTCGGTGAACGCCTGTGATGCCATGCCGGAAGGTGGCGTCCTGAGAATACAGACCCGGCGTGTTCCGGAGGACGGCATCCTCCTCCGTGTCCAGGACACGGGCGAAGGCATGTCTCCCGAGGTGCTTGCCAAATGCATGGAGCCCTTCTTCACCACCAAACCCCAGGGCAAGGGCACCGGTCTCGGCCTTTCCATGGTCTACGGAACCATGAAGGCCCATCAGGGGCGGCTCGAACTCCGAAGCCACGTGGGGCAGGGCACCGAGGCCATCCTGTTCTTCCCAATCGCCCGGATCGTCCAGCCCGTTCAGGCGGAGGCGATGTCAGAAGCGTCCGATCCATCGTCCTCGTCCGGTCTAAGGATCCTATTGGTGGATGACGACGAGCTGATCCGGGAGTCTGTCACCTCTGTCCTCGAAGTGCTCGGGCACGAGTCCAGATCGGCATCGGGTGGCCCCGAGGCACTTCAATTACTGGCAGACGGACTGCCGGTGGATCTCGTCATCCTGGACATGAACATGCCCGGCATGAGCGGCGCCCAGGCCCTGCCGCAGATCCTGGCCCTGCGGCCCGGCCTCACGGTCCTGATGGCCACGGGTTACAGCGACGAGGACATCGCGCCTCTCAGGGTTGGGCGCCCCGAGGTCCACAGCATCCAGAAGCCGTTCAGCATGAGGGAATTGAAGAAGAAACTCGATGATCTCTGCATCGGCCCTAGGACTTCGTCGGCATCCTGAATGCCATGGCTCAAGCGTGGCGGGACCTGCCCCGATCCAGTCTTTGAATACCCAGGAGTCCCCATGCCCATCGCCATCTGGAGTACCCGGTTCGAGACCGGGATCCCCATCATCGACGCCCAGCACAAGACCCTGTTCGATGCGGTGAACAGGCTGGCGGATTCCTTCAAGGCCGGCACCTCGGCGACCCAGGCGAAGGAGAGCCTGGATTTCCTCCTGAAGTACACGGTGGAGCACTTCCAGACCGAGGAGAAGTTCATGAAGGACATGGGCTATCCGAAGCTCACCTCCCACATGGCCGAACACGCGCAGCTGGTGGATAAGGCCAAGGGGCTCCAGGCACGGATGGCCGAAGGCAAGCCTGTGACCGTCGAGGTGACCACCTTTCTTGCCGATTGGTTGAAGCACCACATCAACGAAGTGGACATGGGCTATGTGGAATTCGCGAAGGCCGCGGCCCGGAAATGACCTGAAGGGGGTTCTCCGTGGCCAGGATCCTGGTGGTGGATGACAGCAAGCTGATGCGGCACATCCTGCGCCATTTCCTCGAAGGCGCGGGCCACGAGGTACGCGAGTGGGCGGAGGTCGCGGCCTCCGAGGTGCAGGCCCGGCTCGAGGCGGAGGCCCCGGATGTGCTCGTCACCGACTACCAGATGCCGGGCTGCAACGGCCTCACCCTGGCCCGCCTGGCCCGGAAGAGCCGGCCGGCCCTGCCCATCGTCGTCGTCACGGCCCTGCGGGATCCGGCCGTCCTGGAGGCCTTCCGGAAACAGGAGGTCAGCGCCATCCTCCCGAAGCCCCTCCGCGAGGAGGATCTGCTGGAGGCCCTCCGCCCCCTGCTTTAATGATGTGGATGTTGTCTTAGGGGATGGCGGCATGGCTTCGAAGGCGCTGGACGGACTGGTCGAGGATGCACTGAAGGCCTTCCAGGCCTGGAAGGGGGCCTCCCGGTTGGCGCGCCGCCGGCCCCTCCAGGCCTGGCTGGAGCAGCTGGGCCTCGTGAAGGAGGATCTGGCCCGCCTGCTCACGGAAGAGACGGGCAAGCCCATCACCCTGGCGCGGGGCGAAGTGGCGCGGGGGGAGAGCACCCTCCAGGCCACGGTGGAGGCCCTGGGCGCCTTCGGCGAGGAGGCCGTGCCCTACGACCTCATGGCGGGCGCCGATGGCTGCCGGGCGGTGCTGCGCCGGTTCCCGCTGGGACCCGTGCTCGCCATCACCCCCTTCAACTTCCCGGTGAACCTCGCGCTCCACAAGCTGGGACCGGCCCTGGGCGCCGGCTGCAGCGTCCTCTGGAAGCCCTGCCCCCAGGCGCCGCGCACCTCCCGGCTGCTGTGGGAGAGCTTCGAGGCGGCCCGTCTCCAGGTGCAGGCCCCCCTCCGCCTGCTCCAGCTGGCACCCGCGGATCCGGCCGAGGCCCAGCTCCTCGCCCAGGACCCCCGCATCGCCGCCGTGAGCTTCACCGGCTCCGAGCGGGTGGGCCACCACCTCGAACGGCTGCTGGCGGGCAAGCGGGTCCTCCTGGAGCTGGGCGGCAACGCGGCCGTGGTGGTGGACGAAGGCGTCGACGCCGGGGCGGTGGCCCGGGCCCTGGCCCCCGCGGCCGTGGCCGGCGCAGGCCAGAGCTGCTCCAAGGCCCAGCGGTTCTACATCCACCGCGGCCTGTGGGAGGCCTTCGTGCCCGCCTTCGTGGCGGCCGTGAAGGCCCTGCCGGTGGGCGATCCCATCGATCCCGCCACGGTGGTGGGCCCCCTCATCGACGAGGCCACCGCTGTGCGGGTGGACGAGGGCCTGGACCGCGCCGTCGCCGCCGGGGCCACGGTGCTGCTGCGGGGCCGGCGCCAGGGCGCCCTGCTGCCGCCGGCCATCCTCACGGACGTGCCGGAGGAGGATCCCTTCGTGTGCGAGGAGGCCTTCTCGCCCATCACCGTGCTCACGCCGGTGGACACCTTCTCCGAGGGCCTCGACCGGGCGGCGGCCACGCGCTTCGGCCTCCGCGCCAGCGCCTACAGCCGGGATCTCGGGAACCTGCGTCTCGCGGAGCAGCGGCTCCGGGCCGGCGGGGTGCTGCTGAACCTGCCCCCCACCTTCCGCCTGGATGCGGCGCCCTTCGGCGGCGTGGCCGCCAGTGGCAACGGGTTCGAAGGACCCCGCTGGGCCCTGGAGGCCTTCACCGAGGGGCGCCTCATCGTCGAGGGACCGGCCCTGTAAGATTGAAGCCCCAGCCGAGGAACCGCATGCTGCTGCACCTGCCCTTCACGCCCGGCGACCTGGTCGTGGTCGTGCTGAATGCCCCCCGGGAGCGCCTGTGGGGCCGCCTGCTCGGGTTGGAGGCGGCGGGCATCGCCCTCCGGGGGCTGGACCTGACGCCCTGGGAGGAGGTGCTGACCCTGGTGCGCACGGGAGAGGCGGACCAGGTGGCCCTCGGCACCCGATTCCTCCCCATGCACCGTGTCGAGGCCCTCTACCTCGACGAACCCAGCTCGGGCGTGCCCAGCCTCGGCCAGATCTTCCTCGACCGGACGGGCCTCGATCCCGCCGCCTTCCTCGGACCCGCCTCCGATCCCCGCTGATGGAGCTCCCATGTCCCACGCCAACCACACCCGATGGATGGAGCGGTTCCGCGACCGCGCCCGGGAGCTGAAGCACCCGATCGTGCTGCCCGAGGGCAGGGATGACCGCACGCTCCAGGCGGCCCGCCTGCTCATCGACCAGGGCCTCTGCCGCCTGACGGTGCTGGGGGATCCGGCCGACATGGCCCGCCGGGCGCAGACCCTGGGCTTCTCCCTGGACGGCATGGACCTCGTGGACCCCGCCACGAACCCCCACCGCGAGGAGTTCGCGGGGATCTTCTTCGAGCGCCGGAAGGCCAAGGGCGTCAGCGAGGCCCAGGCCCTGGAGGCCGCCGGGAACCCGCTGTGGTTCGGCGCACTCATGGTGCAGACCGGCCAGGCCCACGGCATGGTGGCCGGAGCCCTCAACACCACCGCCGAGACCGTGCGGGCCTGCCTCCAGTGCATCGGCGCCGCCCCGGGGATCAAGACCGTCTCGAGCTTCTTCCTGATGATCCACCCCCACGGAGGTTTCGGCGAGCAGGGCGCCATGATCTTCGCGGACTGCGGCGTGGTGCCGGATCCCGATCCGGAGCAGTTGGCGGACATCGCCCTGGCCGCCGCGGGGAACGCCCGCCGCCTGCTGGACGTGGAGCCCCGGGTGGCCATGCTCAGCTTCTCCACCCGCGGATCCGCCGAGCACCCCCGCGTGGACAAGGTGCGGCAGGCCCTGGCGATCCTGAAGCAGAAGGCCCCGGACCTGGCCGTCGATGGCGAACTGCAGGCGGACGCGGCCCTCGTCCCCTCCGTGGGTTCGCGCAAGGCGCCCGATTCCGCGGTGGCGGGCCGGGCGAACGTCCTCGTCTTCCCCGACCTCGACGCCGGCAACATCGCCTACAAGCTCACCGAGCGGCTGGGCGGCGCCACGGCGCTGGGCCCGCTCCTCCAGGGCATGGCGCGGCCCGCCAACGATCTGAGTCGCGGCTGCAGCGCCCAGGACATCGCCGACGTGGCGGTGCTGACGGCCCTCCAGTGAAGGCCCTCGCCCTCTTCATCTCCGGCACCGGGGGCAACGCCATGAACCTGCTGGCCGCCTGCCGGGACGGTCGCGTGCCCGCCCGGCCGGTGCTGGGCCTCGCCGCCTCGGCCAAGGCCGGGGGCATCCCGCGCCTGGAGGCCGAGGGCCTGCCCGTGGCCGTGGTGGTCCGGAAGGATTTCGGTTCCGACGAGGCCTTCTCCGAGGCCTGCTACGCCGCCGCGGAGGCCGCCGGGGCGGACCTCATCTGCCTCTGCGGCTGGCTGAAGAAGCTCACAGTGCCGCGGCGCTGGGAGGGGCGGATCCTCAACATCCACCCGGGCCTGCTGCCGCGCTTCGGCGGGCCGGGCATGTACGGCATGCACGTCCACCGGGCGGTGCTGGCGGCGGGGGAGGTGGAAGCCGGCGCCACGGTCCATCTGGTGGATGCCGAGTACGACCACGGCCGCATCCTGGCCCAGGCCCGGGTGCCCGTCCTGCCGGGAGACACGCCCGAGGATTTGCAGAAGCGGGTCTACGCCTCGGAGATGGAACTCTACCCCCGGGCCCTGGCGGAATTTCTCCGGAGCGGCACCGGCGGTTGATCCCGGTCCTACACTGCTAGCCATGATCCCCCTGCTGACCGCCGACGAGATGAGGGCCACGGAGCGCCAGGCCATCGACACCTGGGGCATCCCCTCGCTGGTGCTGCAGGAGCACGCCGCCCTCGGGGCCTTGCGCCTGCTGCCCCCGGGTGAGCCCCTGACCGTGCTCGCCGGTCCCGGGAACAACGGGGGCGATGCCCTGGCCCTGGCCCGCCTCGCCCGGCTGGAGGGTCGGGCGGTCCGCCTGTTCGCCCTCGCGGATCCCTCCGCCTGGAAGGGCGATGCGGTCCACCAGGCCCGGCTCTGGCAGGGCCTCGGTGGCGGGATCGAGCACACGTCGGATCCCGGCGCGGAGGTCCGGACCTGGCGGGGCTGGGTGGTGGATGGCCTCTTCGGTCTGGGCGGGCGGCCCGGGCTGGAGGGAGCCGCCGCGGCCTGGGCCGCCGCCCTGAACGGCTCCGGCCTGCCGGTGCTGGCCCTGGATCTGCCCTCGGGGCTGGACCCTGACCAGGCCGAGGTGCCGGGTGAGGTCCTCCGGGCCTCCCGGACGGCCTGCTTCGGGGCCCTCAAGGTCTGCCATGGCCTGCTGCCCGCCCGGAGTTGGTGCGGGGAGATTTCGGTGGTGCCCATCCCGCTGGACCGCGAACCCGTCGGGAACCTCAAACTGCTGGATCGGCCCCGTCTGGCGCCGCGGAGCTGGGATGCCCACAAGGGCAGCTTCGGCCACGTGGGCATCCGGGCCGGCAGCCTGGGCATGAGCGGCGCGGCCGTGCTGGCCGCGCGGGGCGCCCTGCGGGTGGGGGCGGGCCTGGTGACGGTGCTCTGCGAGCCGGAGGTGCGGGCGGAGATCGCGGCCCAGGTGCCCGAGGCCATGGTGCGGGCCTGGAAGGGTGCCGTGCCCGAGGAGATCGACGTGCTGCTGGCCGGGCCCGGCGGGATCGGCCAAGTGCCCGAGTGGGACGGCCCCCTGGTGGTGGATGCCTCGGCCCTGAAGGAGGGCGAGGGCCGGCGGTGGATGGAGCGCCCCGGCACCGCCATCACCCCCCATCCCGGGGAATTCGCCCGGCTCTTCCGCCTGCCCCGGCCTCTCCTCATGGAGGAGCGGCTGGCCCAGGCCCGGCAGGTGGCCACCGGGAAGCCCGGCGTGCTGCTGCTGAAAGGGGCCCAGAGCGTGGTCGCCGGTGGCGCCCGCGAGGAGCTCTGGATCAATCCCACCGGCCATCCGGGCCTCGCCACCGGCGGCAGCGGCGATCTGCTGGCCGGCATGGTGGCGGGCTTCCGGGCCCAGGGCCTGCCGATGCGGGAGGCCGTGGCCGCTGCGGCGTGGTTCCATGGGGCCGCCGCGGATCGCCTGCCGGGCCCGGGGCTGCTGCCGTCGGACCTGGCCGACGTCCTGCCGGAGCTGCTGCGTGACTGAACGGTACCTCCCCGACGATGCCGCCACCGAGGCCCTGGGCGAGGCCCTGGCCCGCCTGACGCCGCCCGGCGGGACCTGGCTCCTCCACGGGGAGCTCGGGGCCGGCAAGACCACCTGGACCCGCGGCTTCCTCCGCGGCCTGGGCGGCGATCCCGACGAGGCGGCCTCGCCCACCTACGCCGTCCTGCACCGCTACGCCACGCCCTCGGGGCGCCTCTTCCACCTGGATCTCTACCGGCCGGGGCCCTCGGGCGCCTGGACCCTGGGCCTGGAAGAACAGGTGGGACCGGAGGACCGGCTGGTGGTCGAATGGGCCGGGCCGGACGGCCCCTGGCCCACAAACTGGGTCGCGGAGCTGTCCCTGGTGGAGGCGGAGGAGGGCCGCCGGGCGGAATGGACACTGCCTGACGCATCCCCATCCTCATGATGGGCGCATGAACCTCCCCCTCCTCTGTGCCCTCGTCGCGGCCGTGGCCGCCCTCCTCGCTGCCTGGGCGGCCCTGCGCCGGCCGGGAACGGACCCCGCGCTGCTGGAGGCCCTGCGGCGCCAGCAGGAGGAGCTGGCGTCCCGGAACCGGACCGAGACCCTCCAGGGGCTCAGCCTCCAGGTCCAGCCCCTCCGGGAGGATCTGGCCCAGGCGAGGGCCGCCCAGGCCCAGGGCCAGGAGCAGCTGCTCCGCGTCCAGGCGGAGAAGCTGGCCGGAGGCTTCCAGGCCCTGGGAACCGCCCTCCAGGAGGCCCTGCGGCTGGCCCGCGCCGAGCAGGGGGAGCAGTTGCGCCAGGTCCAGGGGCAGGTCCAGCAGCGTCTCGACGCGCTCCAGCAGTCCAACGAGGCCCGGCTGGAGCAGATCCGCCGGACCGTGGACGAGCAGCTCCACGAGGCGCTGGAAAAGCGGCTGGGGGAGAGCTTCAGCCTCGTGGCGCAGCGCCTGGAGCAGGTCCAGAAGGGCCTGGGCGAGATGCAGAACCTGGCCCAGGACGTGGGCGGCCTCAAGCGGGCGCTCACCAACGTGAAGACCCGCGGGGTGCTGGGCGAGGCGCAGCTGGGGGCGCTCCTGGAGCAGTACCTGGCGCCGGGGCAGTACGCCGCCAACGTGAAGATCCGGCCCCGCTCCGGCGAGATGGTGGAATTCGCCGTGAAGCTGCCCGGCCCCGAGGAGGGCGGCACGGTCTGGCTGCCCATCGACGCCAAGTTCCCCCTCGAGGACTACCAGCGGCTCACCGAGGCCTACGAGGCCGGGGACCTGGCCGCGGTGGAGAGCGCCGGCAGGGCCCTGGAATCCCGGCTCCTCGCCCAGGCCCGGGACATCCGCGACAAGTACCTCGCGCCCCCCGCCAGCACCGACTTCGCCCTGCTGTTCCTCCCCTTCGAGGGGCTGTACGCCGAAGCCCTGCGGCGGCCGGGCCTGCTGGAGCGTCTTCAGCGCGAGTGCAAGGTCACCTTCGTGGGGCCCACCACCCTGACGGCCTTCCTCAACAGCCTCCAGGTGGGCTTCAAGACCCTGGCCATCAGCAAGCAGAGCGGCGAAGTCTGGAAGGTCCTCGGGCAGGTGAAGACGGAGTTCGGAAAGTTCGGGACGGCCCTCGAATCCGTCCAGAAGAAGCTGGACGAAGCGAGCACCAAGCTGGGCGAAGTCTCCAAGGGGCGGGACCGCATGGAGAAGCGCCTGGCGGGTGTGGAGGCCGCCCCTGACGCGCTGGCGGTCCCGGAGGCGGCTTCCCTCGCGGTGGATTTGTTGAGCGGGCCCGAATAATTCGCTTCACAATTCCGGACTTTGCCTTAGGATTCCTGCCAACTCCGAGGGTGGGATGCACAAGGGTCGGGAGCGTCACGGCATCGGCGAGGTCATCGCCGTGGACCGGAACTACGTCCCCATGCAGGAGGTCAGCCGGCGTCGCGCCCTCTGCGCCGTGGTGGCGGGCCGGGCCCATGTCCTGAATCCGGCCACCTTCGAGCGGCACGGCAACCTCGAGGGTCGGCTCGAACTGATCATCTTCCCCCACGCCCAGGCCTGCAGCGATTCCAAGCTGCTGATCGGCCGCCTGGAGCGCCGGGTCCTCAAGCGGGACCACTTCACCTGCCAGTACGAAGGCTGCCAGCGGAAGGCCACCACGGTGGACCACGTGGTCCCCCTCTGCCAGGGCGGCTCCACCACCTGGCAGAACCTCGTGGCCTGCTGCCTGCCCTGCAACCAGGCCAAGGGCGGCCGCACGCCCGAGCAGGCGGGCATGGTCCTCAAGCAGTATCCGAAAGGGCCCAGGGCCCACCTCTTCGAACGCTTCGAGGAGCTGCTGAAGCGGGCCAGCGCGGCGTGATCCCGCATCAGCCGGTGATGGCGCGGGTCTTCAGGAGGAGCTCGGCCCATTCACGGCCCGGTTCGCTGCGGTGCGTGATGCCGCCGCCCGCCCAGTAGGTCACCCGGTTCCCCTGGATCTGGGCCGTGCGGATGGGCAGGGCCAGGTCCAGGTCCCCTTCGGGCCCGATCCAGCCCAGGGCGCCGCAGTAGAAGTCCCGCGGCGCCGCCTCCGCCCCGGCCAGGTGGGCGCAGACGGCGTGCTTGGGAGCGCCCGTGACGCTGCCGCCGGGCAGGACGGCGCGCAGGAGATCGGCCAGCCCCAGCCCCGGCAGGGCCCGGGCTTCCACGGTGCTGACCATGTGCTGGACCGTGGGAAAGGGCTCCACGGCCATGAAGCGCGGGACGGCCACGGAGCCGGGGCGGGCGATGCGCCCCAGGTCGTTGCGCACCAGGTCCACGATCATGGTGTGTTCCGCCCGCTCCTTGGGATCCGCCGCGAGCCGGGCCGCGGCGATCCGGTCGGCCTCCCCGTCACCGGTCCTGGGGACCGTCCCCTTGATCGGTTCGGACCAGATGCGCCCCCCCCGGCGGGCCAGGAGACGCTCCATGCTGAGGCAGAGCAGGGTCAGATCCCCCAGATCGAGGAGGGCGCCGAAGGGGGGCCGGGCCCGCCGGAAGGCGGCAGAAGCCAGGTCGGCGGGGTCGCCCTCGAAGCGGCCGTCGAAGGGGACGCAGAGGTTGGCCACGTAGAAGCGGCCCTCCAGGATCAAGTCGCGGATGGTTTCCACCGCGTCCCGATGCCTGGCCTCGTCCCAGCGGGGCGTCAGGGCCAGGGCGGGCGTGCCGGGCCCGGCTCCGGGACGCGGCCAGGCCCCGGGCGGGGGCGGGTCGGCCTCCCAGGACCAGGCTTCCAGGGCGCCGTCCGGTCGCCGGTGCAGGGAGGACCGGACCCCCGTCCAGCGCTGGCCGAGGCTTCCGGCAGCCGGGGTGGGGTGGGGCAGGCCCGCTTCCGCGCAGGCGAGCTCGAAGGTGGCCGCGCCCACCCAGGGAAGGCCGCCGGTCTGGACGGCCGCCTCCAGGGCGTCCCAGGGCGAACCGGCCGTCGGGCGTCCGTCCAGGGTGGTGATCCAGGCGTCCCCGGACCATCGGGTCTCCAGGACCGGTCCGCCGGAGGGGACCACCCATTCGCCGCCGCCCCCCGTGTGCAACCAGGCAGCGCCCGTCGGCCCGTCGGGGCGGGGAGGGGAGGGGCTCGCTTCCGGGCCGTGAATAGGCAAACAATGCCGAGGCTTCAAATCCATGGGATGATCATCTTAAACCGGAGTCCCGTTATTTGATCGACGCACTAGTATGAAAAAAAGTGTGCTAATGGTTGTGACATCCGGGAGCAATAAGGAACAAAAAAACAGGGTTCCGTTTTTCCGTTCCCCACATTAGCCTTCAACCCAGGGAGGAAGCTCCATGCCTACAGTGGATATCAGTTCCCAGCCGGGGAAGGACTTCGCGGGCGACGCGCTGGTGGTTCCGGTCTTTTCCGGGCGCGAGCGTCACCGATTGCCTCTGGCCATCAGCAAGGTGGCCCGGCAGGTGATGGACGAGGAGGATTTCAAAGCCGACTATCTTGAAGTTGTGCCCCTCCATCATCCCAATGGTGTCAAGGGCAGCCGCTGGATGGTCCTCGTGGGCCTCGGCGACGAAGAGAAGGTCACGCTCAACAAGATCCGCAAGGCCGTGGGCAGCGCCGCGCGGTTCTGCCTGAAGAAGAAGTGGAAGGCCATCGGCATCCTCTCCCCCTCCACGTCCACGCTGGATCACGATGCGGTGCAGGTGGCGGTGGCCGAGGGGGCCTTGCTCTCGAATTACGACCTCGTCTCCTTCAAGGGCGAAAAAGCGGAAGCGAAGCAGTTCGCCTCCGTGGAAATATTCACCAACGGCGATGACACGCGGAAGGCCCGCCGCAAGCTGCCGATGATCGAATCCGGCGTGGCCGCCTGCCACCGCGTGCGGGATCTTGCGAACACGCCCGCGGGCGACCTCTATCCCGAGGTTTTCGCCGAAATGGCTGCCAAACTCGCGAAACAGCACAAGATCCACTGCGACGTGATGGATGTGCCGGCCCTCGAGAAGGGCGGATTCCGTTCCGTGCTGGCCGTGGGCCAGGGCAGCGCCCGGCCGCCCCGCGTCGTGAAGCTGGAATACAAGCCCAAGGAGAAGCCCAAGAAGCACATCGTCCTGGTGGGCAAGGGCGTCTGCTTCGACTCCGGCGGGCTCTCCCTGAAGGACGCCTCGGGCATGGAGACCATGAAGGACGACATGACCGGGGCGGCCATCGTCCTGGCCACCCTCGTGGCCTGCGCCCAGATGGAGGCTCCCGTCCAGGTGACGGGCCTCATGGGTCTGGTGGAGAACATGGTTTCCGGCACCAGCTACAAGCCCGGGGACGTGCTCCGCACCCGGAGCGGCAAGACCGTGGAAGTCCTGAACACCGATGCCGAGGGCCGGCTGGTGCTGGCGGACCTCCTCCACTACGCCGGCGAGTTCGGAGCGGATCACATCGTGGATCTGGCCACCCTCACCGGCGCGGCCCTCGTCGCCATGGGTGATGCCGTGTCCGCGGTGATGGGGACGGACCAGAAGCTGGTGGACCGGCTGCTGGACGCCGGCGGAGGCGCGGGGGAGCACCTCTGGCAGCTTCCCCTGGTCGAGGAGTATTCGGAACTCCTGAAGAGCCCCCTGGCCGATCTGAAGAACATCACGGGCAGCCGCTGGGGCGGCACCATCACCGCCGGCCTCTTCCTCCGGGAGTTCGTGGGGGATGCCTCCTGGGCCCACATCGACCTTTCCGGCAGCTGGTCCGCCAAGGAGCGGGACTACCGCACCCACGGCGCCAGCGGCGAGGGCCCCAGGTTCCTGCTGGAATGGCTCATGGATTGATTCCTCCCGGCGAAGGACGGAAAAGGGGGCCTCGGCCCCCTTTTTTCTCGTATGGATGGAGATGGCCCCTTGACCGATGGGTGGGATGGGGATTTATTGGGGGTTGCCTTCCAGCCACCCTCCGCCCTTCACCCCTGGAGTTCCCATGGATCCGATGGAAACCCTCACCAAGGCCGACCTGTCTCGACACCTGATGGAACGACTGGAACTGGGGAAGAAGGACGCGGACCTGCTGGTGAACACCTTCCTGGACAGCATCATCGTCTCGCTGAAGGACGGTGAGGGCGTGGAGCTGCGCGGGTTCGGCAGTTTCCGGCTGCGGGACCGCCGGGCCCGCCAGGGCCGCAATCCCAGGAGCGGCGAGAGCATCCAGGTCCCGCCCAAGCGGGTGGTGTACTTCAAGCTCGGCAAGGAGCTGCGCAGCAAGTTGATCGACGACTAAGCCCCGAATCTTCACCCTTCACCAGGAGTCTCCATGCGCCTCAGCAAGCTGCTCGCCGTCACAGCCTCCTTGCTCGTCCTGGCCATGCCCGCCTTCGCCCAGAAGCGCCTCAGCAAGGAGGAGAAGGCCAAGCTGCCCCGCATCGCCATCCTCGAATTCAAGGCCGCGCCCGATGCCTGGCACGGCTGGCGCTTCGGCGGCTGGGGCAACCAGATGGGCACCATCTCCAACCAGCTCCGGGACCTCTTCACCACCGAGATCATGGAGAAGGGCCACGGCAAGATCCGGGTGGTGGAGCGGGAGCGTCTCCAGGAGATCCGCGACGAGCTGAACTTCCAGCAGAGCGGCGAGGTGGACACCTCCACCGTGCAGAAGATCGGCAAGCTCCTGGGGGTGAAGTACGTCATGACCGGGAAGATCACCCGCTTCGCCTACAAGGAGGGCGGCTTCTCCTCGGGCTGGGGCGTGGGCGCCCTGGTCGGGAAGCTGACGGGCGACGGCATGGCCGGCGCGGTCGCGGGGAGCGTCAACGTGAAGAAGGCCTCCTTCACCGGGCGCCTGGACATCCGCCTCATCGAGGTGGAGACCGGGGAGATCCTGGGCGCCTGGAAGGACGAGGACAAGCTCTCCGACACCAGCGTGAAGGTGGCCGGAACGGGTGCCGAGGTGCAGTACGACGAGGAACTCGTGAACAAGGTCTTCGAGCCCATCGTGCAGCGCATCACGCCGAAGCTGATCCGCGCCACGGGCATGGCCAACGCCGAATCGGACGAGTGAGCGGATCCGGCATCCCGTGAGAAGGGGGGCTCAGCGCCCCCCTTTCCCGTTCTCCGGAATCCAGGCCCGCACGGAATCTGCGATGTCCGCGGCGTAGGCCGGACCGAGGATCTCGGAACAGTGGAGGTGCCAGGTAGGCACCGCCATGACCCGGATGGCCTCGAAGTGCGCCGCCAGGGCCCGCTGGACCGGGGGCGGGGCGAGACGGTCCTGGGTGGCGAGGAAGCAGAGGCTGGGGGTCTGGAACCGCAGGGTCCCGACCCGCCGCACCAGGTCCGTGTCGGCCGGGCGGTAGCCGCCCATGTGGCCGGCCCAGGCGGAGGCCAGGGCCCCGATGGGCGGCGCGAGCACATGCCACCACCGGTCCCCGGGGCCCCGCACCAGGCGCTCCGCGAAGTCCCGGCTGCTGGCGGGCGGGCCCTCCCAGATGAAGCCGCCGAGGGGGCCCTTGCCCTCCCGCTCCAGGTCCGCCAGGGCCATCATCCCCACGGAGGCTCCCAGGCTGCGGCCCATGAGGAGGATGCGGTTCCGGGGCGTCCCCTCTGCCTCCAACCGGTGGACGATGCGGACCACGTTCTCCGACTCGCGGACGCCGAAGGTGATGGGCGGGGCCGGATGACCGGCCCTCAGGGCATCGTCCCGGCGCAGATAGGTGAAGATCGCGGCATCCAGCCCGGGGAACCAGCGGAGGGCGGGGCTGGTGCCCCAGCGGTCGTCCCCGAAGCCATGGAGGAGGAGCACGACGCCCGGGGCAGGGGGGTGGCGGTGCAGGCGCCAGAGCTGCAGTCCGTCCACGTCCTCGCTGGACCATGCGCCTCCTGGATCGCCCGGGGAACCGGCCGCCAGTTCGGCATAGGTGGCTTCCACACGGGCCAGGGGCTGGGGTCGGTAGAAGGGCGGGTCCACCAGCTCCCGGGCCACGGCCCGGGCCTTCCAGGCCATGAAGCCTCCCACCCCCAGGATGGGAGCGAGGGCCAAGGCGACGGCCGCCCTCCGATTCACCAGTACCCCGTGGTGATGTCCACGTCCGCGGAGGGGTCGACGATCCTGCACTGGCAGCTGAGGCGCTGGTCCGATCCGGCCCCCACGCGGGCCAGCAGGCGGCGCTCGCGGATTCCGGGCCGGCTGAGGGCCGCGGCGCCGGAGATCACCGTCACGAGGCAGCGGGCGCAGGCCCCGCGGCCCGAACAGGCAGAGGCGATGGGCAGGCCCGCGGCCTGGCACAGGGCCATGAGGGTGCCGTGGGTGCCCAGGGCCCGGTCCCGCCCCCGGGTTCGGGCCAGGAGGGGCATGGCTACTTGAGCAGGGCGGCGCTCACCCCGGGCAGACCCTCGGCCGGGGGCAGGGGATCCGGCTGGCCGTAGAGGACGGCCTCGAATTTCTGGGTGAGGACGATCTGGTAGATCCCCTTGTCGGCGGGCATGTCGAGATCCGCCAGGTCGGGGCTGAAGATCTCGCGGGCGCTGGAGAGGAAGAAGCGATGCTTCCCGGGGGCCAGGCCCTTGATGACGAGGCTCTCGGCCCCCTTGGGGTACTGGGCGACGGGAATGCGGGTGCCGTCGATGCTGAGCTCGAAGGGACCATGGACCTTCCGCGTGAACCGGAGGATGGCGGTGCCCGAGGGCACGGGAGAGCGGGGCGTCAGGGGGATCTTGCGGCAGCCGAGGAAGGAGACCGCCCCCAGCAGCACCAGGGCGGGGACGGCGAAGCGGAACGTCATGCAACCTCCGGAACCCTGATGATATGCCATGAACGGCCCGGTGGTTCATTCCGGACGTCCGCCGGAGCTCAGTCCTCCTCATCCGGTTCGGGGAAGACGGCCCAGAGCCGCCCCTGCCAGGAGGCCGAGACCGGCTTCCGGTCCACGACGCCCGTGAGGCGACCCTCGACCTCCAGTTCCACCCGTCCGCCGGGATGGTCTTCCAGGGTCAGCACCTTCACCCGGGTGCCCAGGGTGGCGGCCCAGGTGTCGGGGTACTGACCCTTCGCCCCGCGCCGGAGGCTCATGAGGTAGAGCCGCCCGTCCCGGAGGACCACCAGCTCCATGGCGTAGGCCGGGCCCCCGGTCTCTGGGACCAGGTCGCCCTTGACCCGGAGGGCGCCTGGCAGGCCTCCCTTCGGGTCGGCCGTGGCGAGATCCTTCGGCACGAAGTGAAAGGAGGCTCCGCCGAGGCTCAGGGTCCCGCCGCCCAGGAGGGGGCCCCGGCTTGCGGCCAGGGCCACGGGCAGCATCAGCCAGGGCAGGGGGCGGAGGAAGTTCATGCTGACTCCCGGGTGGGTGGATCCTATTCTGGATGTTTCGACCCCGAGAGGTGAACCATGACCCGCGTACTCTTCCAGACCGACAAGGGCGACATCAACCTGGAACTCTTCCCGAAGGAGGCGCCTGGAACCGTGGCGAACTTCGTGAAGCTCATCGAGTCCGGCTTCTACGACGGCCTGGCCTTCCACCGCGTGATCCCCGACTTCGTCATCCAGGGCGGCTGCCCGAACACGAAACCCGGCGCCTCGGGCATGCCCGGCACCGGCGGCCCCGGCTGGAAGATCAAGTGCGAGACCGCCGGAAACCCCCACAAGCACAAGCTGGGGGCCCTTTCCATGGCCCACGCCGGCAAGGACACGGGCGGCAGCCAGTTCTTCATCTGCAACGGCAGCGCCCCCAGCCACCTCGACGGCGTGCACACGGTCTTCGGCCAGTGCATCGCAGAGGCCGACATCAAGGTGGTCCAGGCCATCCGGGCCAACGACCGCATCGTCAAGGCGACGGTGGTGGAGGCCTGATCTGGGCTGATCACCTGCGCAGAATCGGGCGGCCCTGCCGCCCGATTCTGCGTTAGGAATGATTCTGGGAGGGACCGATGC
>JAJYBX010000295.1 GCA_021778785.1 Acidobacteriota bacterium | reverse complement strand
CGCGCCGGCCCTGCTCGGCCTGCTGCTGATGGCCCTGCCGCACTCGGTGGGCAAGCTCACCCGCCTGCTGGGGTTCCTGGCGGCCCTGGCCGTCTTTGTCCTCAGCCTCGCCTGGCTCCTCGGCCGGGCCCCGGGCTCCGCCCCCCTCGCCGAGCACGCCCCCTGGTTCACCATCGTGGGTCTGCCGGTGGACTACGCGCTTGCCGTGGATGGCCTCAATCTCTGGCTGGTCCTGCTGACGACCTTCCTGGTGCCGCTGACCATGCTGGGCACCTGGAACAGCCTGAAGGACCGCACGGGCACCTTCGCGGCCCTGTTCCTCCTGCTGGAGACGGGCATGCTGGGCGCCCTGGTGGCCCAGGATCTCCTCCTCTTCTACCTGTTCTGGGAGGCCATGCTCATCCCGATGTACTTCATGATCGGGGTCTGGGGCGGCGATGAACGCCGCTACGCCGCCAACAAGTTCTTCCTCTTCACCCTGAGCGGCTCGCTGCTCTGGCTGGTGGCCCTGCTCTTCCTGGCAGGCAAGGCCGGGAGCTTCGCGCCGGCGGTCATGGCCCAGGCGGCCTCGGCACTGCCCTTCGCCACCCAGTGCTGGCTGTTCATCGCCTTCGCCGTGGCCTTCGCCATCAAGGTGCCCCTCTTCCCGCTCCACACCTGGCTGCCGGACGCCCATGTCCAGGCGCCGACGGCCGGTTCCGTCATCCTGGCCGGCGTGCTGCTGAAGCTGGGCGGGTACGGCTTCATCCGCTTCGCCATTCCCATGTTCCCGCAGGCGGCCATCCACTACGCCAAGCCCCTCGCGCTCCTGAGCGTCATCGCCATCATCTACGGCGCCCTGGTGTCCATGGTCCAGCGGGACATCAAGAAACTGGTGGCCTACTCCTCCGTGAGCCACATGGGCTTCGTGATGCTCGGGCTCGCCTCCATGACGGTGATCGGCACCCAGGGGGCCATGCTCCAGATGCTCAACCACGGCATCAGCACCGGCGCGCTCTTCCTCCTGGTGGGCATGGTCTACGACCGGGCCCACACCCGGATGATCGCGGATTTCGGCGGCGTGGCCACGAAGATGCCCATCTTCACCACCTTCTTCCTGATCGTGACCCTCAGCTCCATCGGCCTGCCCCTCACCAACGGGTTCGTGGGCGAGTTCTGGATCCTCAACGGCACCTTCCTCTCCGGCTTCGCCTGGGGCCGGGCCTACGCCATCGTCGCGACCCTGGGCGTGGTGCTGGGCGCCGTCTACATGTTGTGGATGGTGAAGCGGGTCTTCTGGGGCCCCGTGAATCCCGATGAGGACAGCGGCACCCAGCACCTGCACAGCGACCTGAATCCCCGCGAGATCGCCGTCATGCTGCCCCTCGTGGTGCTCATCCTCTGGATGGGCATCCATCCCCGGACCTTCGTGGCCGTCAGCGAGGCCCCCGTGACGGCGCTGCTGAAGGATGCGAACGCCCCGGCCATCCGGCCCCTGATCCTGCCTGCCGCCCCGGCGCCCGGTGCCATCGAGGCCGCCGCCGAGGGCCACGTTCCCGCCTCCCACGAGGTGCATCCATGAGCATCACCCCGACCGAGTGGGCGGCCCTGCTGCCCCTGCTCTTCCCGGCGCTCGGCGCCTGCCTGATCCCCCTCATGGCCCTCGACCGGGACCAGGCCACGACCAAGTGGATCCGCGCCGCCATGTACCTGGTGGCCCTGGCGGCGGTGGCCGCGGGCTTCTGGTTCATCACCGACCTCTGGAAGGCGGGCGCCCAGCCCGGCTTCCACCAGCTGCACATGGACCGCCTGGCCCAGTTCTCCGGCATCTTCGTGCTCGTGGCCGCGGCCATGGCCATCCTCCAGTCCTGGGACCACTTCCACCAGGAGGGCTGGGTGAAGGGGGAGACGCTCTCCCTGCTGCTCTTCTCCGTGACGGGCATGATGCTCTTCACGGCCACCACGAATTTCCTGGTCCTGTTCCTGGGCCTCGAGCTGTTCAGCCTGCCCCTCTACTCCCTGGTGGCCACGGTCCGGCACCGGGCCGAGGGCGCCGAAGGCGGCATGAAGTACTTCCTCACCGGCGCGGTGGCGTCCAGCTGCTTCCTCATGGGCGGCGTGCTGCTCTACGGCATGAGCGGCAGCCTGGACCTCACCACCGCGGCACTGTCCATCCGGGCCCAGGGGCTGGCGGCCGATCCCATGGTCCTGGCCGGCGCGGCCCTCCTCCTGCTGGGCTTCCTCTTCAAGGTGTCCGCCGCGCCCTTCCACCAGTGGACGCCGGACGCCTACGAGGCCTCGCCCCACCCCATCGCCGGGTTCATGTCCGTGGCCACCAAGGGCGTGGCCTTCATCGCCCTCCTCCGCATCTTCCCCGTCAGCTTCGCGGGGATGGGGGCCGTGGGGGTCCGCATGCAGGCGGCCCTGGCCATCCTGGCGGTGCTCACCCTGGTGATCGGCAACCTCACGGCCTTGGTCCAGACCAACGTCAAGCGCATGCTCGCCTACTCCAGCATCAGCCACGCCGGCTACCTCATGCTGGGCTTCGTGGCGGGCACCCCGGCCGCCTACACCGGCGTGCTGTTCTACCTCGTCATCTACCTGGCCATGAACATGGGGGCCTTCGGCCTCCTGACGGTGTTCGGCCTGGTGGGCGAGAAGACCACCTTCGAGGACCTGCGGGGCCTGGGCTGGAAGCGGCCGGCCATGGGCTTCGCCGCCGCCGTGTTCATGCTGAGCCTGGCGGGCATCCCCCCGATGGGCGGCTTCTACGGGAAGTACATGATCTTCAAGGAGCTGGTGGGGACCGGGCATGTCGGCCTGGCCATCCTCGGCGTCCTGGCGAGCCTGGTGAGCGCCTACTACTACCTGCGCTTCCTGGTGGCCCTCTTCCTGCAGGCCCCCAGTGCCGAGGCCGAGCGCCTGGCCTCGGACCGGCCCGCGGTGCATGCCCCCCTGGCCGGCGCCACGGTGCTGGTGGCCGCCGTCATCGTGCTGGTCGGCGGTTTCGTGCAGGCCTTCCTGGCCGATGGGTTCGCCCATCGCGCCCTGTCGGAGGGGCTGGGGCTGCTCCGGTAGTTTTTTCGATCCGGCCTCAACCGGATCACGCCCCTGGCCATCAATACATCGTTATGCAATGGTGTAGGGTCGGGTTCCGCCCGGCCCTTGAAATCGGGAGAGCGGCGCCATGAAGCGGAAGACGTGGATCGGATTCGGGGGCGGCCTCCTGGCGGTGGTCGGCGTGGCGACCTACTTCGCGGCCAAGCCCAAGGACGAGGTGCGGTGGCGCACGGTCAAGGTGGACAAGGGCAACGTCACCCAGCGCATCAGCGCCACGGGCACCGTCAACGCCATGGTGCAGGTGGCCGTGGGCACCCAGGTCTCCGGGGTGATCTCGGCCCTCTACGTGGACTACAACAGCCTGGTGAAGAAGGGCCAGCTCATCGCCCAGATCGATCCCACCATCTGGCAGATCCAGCTCCAGGACGCCCAGGCCAGCCTCCTCCGGGCCCAGGCGGCCTACGACTTCGCCCAGGCGGACTATGACCGGAGCAAGCGCCTGGCCGCCGACAAGCTCCTGGCGGACCAGGATCTCGATACCAAGGAGACGGCCCTGAAGACGGCCAGGGGGAACCTCGTGTCCGCCAAGGCGACGGTG
>JAJYBX010000294.1:700-3645 GCA_021778785.1 Acidobacteriota bacterium | reverse complement strand
CGGGCGATGGATTTGCCGAGGCTCGTCTTGCCCACGCCCGGGGGGCCCACGAAGCAGAGGATGGTGCCCCGGAGGTCCGGCTTGAGCCGGCGGACGGCCAGGAACTCCAGCAGGCGGTCCTTGATCTTGAGGAGGCCGAAGTGGTCCTCGTCGAGCACCTCCTTGGCCTGGTGGAGGTCCAGGTTGTCCTCGGTGACGCTGCCCCAGGGCAGCTCCGTCATCCATTCCAGGTAGGTGCGGGTCACCGCGGTCTCGCTGGAATCCGGGTGCATGCGCTCCAGCTTCTTGAGGTTGCGCTCGATCTCGACGAGGGGCTCCTCGGGCACCTTCATCTTGGCCAGCTTGTCGCGGAAGGCCTGGACCTCCTCCGCCAGTTCCGAACCCTCGCCCAGCTCCTGCTGGATGGCCTTGAGCTGCTGGCGGAGGTAGTACTCCCGCTGGCTCTTGTCCATCTCGCCGCGGGCCTCCATGGTGATCTTCTGCTGCACCTCCAGGAGCTGGATCTCCCGCATGAGCAGTTCGTTCACGCGCTTCAGCCGCTGGCCGGGATGGGCGATCTCCAGCACCTCCTGGGTCTGCTGGAGCTTGAGGTCCAGGTTGGAGGCCACCAGGTCCGCCAGGCGCCCCGGGTTGTCCAGGTTGCTGGCGATGACGAGCACCTCCTGGGGCAGGGCCTTGCCCAGGGCCACGGCCTTTTCCAGGGTCTGCTTCACGCTCCTGAGCAGCGCATCGATCTCCAGGTCCGGCACGGGCATGTCGGGCTCGCCCAGGGGCTCCACCCGGGCCTTGAAGAGGTTCTCCGTCTCGGTGAAATACTCCACGCGGACCCGCTGCAGGCCCTGCACCAGGGCCCGGATGCGGCCGTCGGGCAGCTTGAGGACGCGCATGATGAGGGCGGCCGTGCCCACCTGGTAGAGGTCCTCGGGGCGGGGATTGTCCATCTCCACCTGCTTCTGGGAGAGGAGCAGGATCATGCGGTTCTCCACCAGGGCCGTGTCCACGGCGCGGATGGACTTCTCCCGGCTGACGCTGAGCGGCAGGATCACGTAGGGGTAGACCACCACGTCCCGCAGGGGCAGCACCGGCAGGACCTCGGGCAGCTTGGGGGACTCGTCGGGCTGGGCGGGCTGGAGGACTTCGTCGGCCACGGGAAACCTCGGGGCTCCAGTGTAGCCCTACTTCTTCCGCGTCCTCAGGAGGGTGGGCTCCGGCGCCTCGCCGGGAAAGAGCGCCTGCGGCAGGGGCTGGGCGGGTTCCGGCGTCGCCGGGGAGGCGCCCCGCGCGGCCTCCTTGTGCATGAGGCCCTCCAGGGCCTTCACGAAATCCGGGAGATCCTTGAAGTCGCGGTACACGCTGGCGAAGCGGACGTAGGCCACCTGGTCGAGGCCCTTCAGCTCGTCCATGATCAGCTCGCCCAGCTCCCGGCTGCGGATCTCCCGGTCGGGCCGCTCCATGAGCCGGGCCTGCAGGTCCGTCACCAGCTCCTCGATGCGGGCCAGGGACACGGGCCGCTTCTGGCAGGCCAGCAGCAGGCCCTTCATGAGCTTCTGGCGGTCGAAGGGCTCCCGGCGCCCGTCCTTCTTGAGGATGACGAGGGGCACCTCCTCCACCCGCTCGTAGCTGGTGAAGCGGCGGCTGCAGGAGAGGCACTCGCGGCGCCGGCGGATGGAGTCCCCCTCGCGGGATTCCCGCGAGTCCACCACCTTGTCTTCCATATGCCCGCAGAAGGGACAGCGCATGGGGAAAACCTAGCAGGTTGGCAGGTCCTCGGGCGCGGATTCGACGCGGTGGCGGCCGCCAACCTTGGCCGCGGACAGGGCGTAGGTGGCGATGCCCCGGGGCTGGCGGCCCGTCAGACCTCGACCACCCGGGGCGCCATGACCGCCTCACAGGTCACCGAATTGGCCACGAAGCAGTACTTGTGGGCCTTCTCGAAGAGCTCCACCACCTTGGCCATGCTGGTGCCCCGGGGCACGCGGATGACGGGGCGCAGGTGCACCTGGGTGATGCGGGTGACCTTGTCCACCGTGTCCAGCACCGCCTCGGCGTGGTCCTCGTAGCCGCGGATCTCCACCTTCGCCTTCGCGCAGAGGGCCAGGAAGGTGAGCATGTGGCAGGTGGCCAGGGCCGAGCCCAGCAGGTCCTCGGGGTTCCAGCGGCTGGCATCGCCGGCGTACTCCGGGGCGCTGCTCACGGACAGGGGGTGCTTGCCCTCGGTGGTCACCGTGGCGTTGCGGTTGTAGGTGCCGTCCAGGGTGTTCCCGGTCCAGGTCAGGGTGAGGGGGTAGGTGTGGGCCATGGGGGGCTCCTCGGCAAGGCAGGGGACCAGGGTAGCCGGTCCGGACCTGATAGCCTGACAGGGCCCCTCGGAGTGTCCATGCGCCTGTCCGTCCCCGCCGCCCTGGTGCTGCTCGCCCTGCCCGCCCATGCCCAGTTCTGGAGCGAGCTGGCCAACCCCAAGGTGGAGGTGGCGGTCACCCATCCCCCGGGCCTGGGCCTCAAGATCGCCCGCCTGGCCTTCGCCCCCGCGCCCGACGCCAACTCCCGGGAGCTGGCGGACGCCCTCACGGCCGACCTGGTGCAGAGCGGGCAGGTGGAGGTGGTGGACCGGGCCCACCTGGACGCGGTGCTGAAGGAGCAGGAGCTGGGCGCCAGCGGCTACATCGAGCCCGCCACCATCGCCAAGCTGGGGAAGCTGCTGGGGCCCAGCGCCCTCGTCATCGTGAACGTGAACCGCTCCGACCTCAGCCACACCCAGGCCACCAAGGAGGAGCGCAGCACGGACTACAAGACCAAGCAGGAGGTGGTGCGCCTCCGCCGCACCAGCATCACCAGCCTGGATTTCAGCGCCACCGTGCAGGTGGTGGACCTGAGCACCGGCCGCGTCTTCGGCGCCCAGCGCCTGGAGGACGCGCCCAGCCTCGTGAACAGCTCGTACGACGGCT
>JAJYBX010000294.1:0-690 GCA_021778785.1 Acidobacteriota bacterium | reverse complement strand
GCCCGCCTACCCGCGGGATGCCGACGTGCGCCGCCTGGCCTTCGAGACCGCCAAGGGCAAGGTGCTGCGGATGCTCCTGCCCTGGAGCGAGACGCGCAAGCTCACCTTCTTCGATGACAGCGTCTTCGGCATGGACCGGGCCCACGAGCGCCTCAAGGCCGGCGACCTGCGGGGGGCCCTGGATCTCGCCGAGACGGGCCTGGCCCAGTCCAAGGCGGACAAGGGCCAGAAGCCCAAGTACTACCCCCGCGCCTTCTACAACCTCGGCATCATCCGCTTCGCCCAGGGCCAGTACGACGAGGCCCTGCCCCTGCTCCGCACGGCCCTGGACATGCAGCCCGACGCCAGCATCTTCCAGAGCGCCCTGAAGGAGTGCCAGGACGCCCTCGCCCTCCAGGACGCCCTGCGCCGCGTGGAGGCCCGCTCCGCCCCCGCCGCGGGACCGGCCCCGGAACCGGCTCCCCGCCCTGCCGAGCCCACGCCTGGGGCCGCCCCGGCCAAGGCCAGCCCGGAGGAGCGCCTCCAGCGGCTGCAGGAGCTCTACCGGAAGGGCCTGCTCGACAAGAAGGAGTACGAGGCCAAGAAGGCCGAGATCCTGAAGGAGCTTTAGCCGTCCTCGGGGGATAATCGAGGTTTCGCCTTCCGGAGCCCCATGTCCACGCCCGCCCGCCTTCACGTCGCCCACGCCCT
>JAJYBX010000293.1 GCA_021778785.1 Acidobacteriota bacterium | reverse complement strand
CAGGAGAAGCGGTCCAGCTGGCTCTCCGGCAGCGGGAACGTGCCGGCGTGGTCCAGGGGATTCTGGGTGGCGATGACGAAGAAGGGATCCGGCAGCCGGTGGGTGCTGCGGTCCAGGGTGGCCTGACCCTCCACCATCACCTCGAGCATGGCGCTCTGGGTCTTGGGGCCGATGCGGTTCAGCTCGTCCAGCAGCAGGACGTTGCAGAAGACGGGGCCGGGCTGGAAGCGGAAGGATTGGGTCTGGGCGTCCCAGAGGTGCATGCCCAGCAGGTCGGAGGGGAGCAGGTCGTTGGTGCCCTGCACGCGCTGGAAGCTGCCTCCGAGGATCCGCGAGAGGCCCTTCGCCAGCGTCGTCTTGCCCACGCCCGGGAGATCCTCCAGCAGGACGTGGCCGCCCGCCAGCAACGCGGCCAGGCTGCGGCGCACCTGGGGACCCTTGCCCACCACCACCGCTTCCAGGGCGGTGAGGCCCGCACGCACGGCGGAACGGAGGAACTCTGGCCCACGCCGGAGCGGGGGGGCGAGGACCGGGGGGGCCTGGGTCATGGGGCCTTCTTCGGAATGGGCCATCCTTCATCTTCCAGGGGGATTCCATGATCCCGCAAGCGCTGGGCCAGCGCACGGGGAGTCAGGCCGAGCCGCTCAGCGGCCCGGGGGGGATCGCCCCCCGCCTCGCGCAGGGCCCGGCCCAGGAGCTGGGCCTCGGCCTCCCGGCCCAGGGCCTTCAGCATGGCCTCCAGGGAGCCCCGGTCCGGCCAGGCCAGGCACATGGGCACCGCCTCGCCCAACCGCAGGTCCGGGAAGTGGCGGATGGCATGGCCCTCGGCGAAGAGCAGGGTCCGGCCCGCCAGCACCTCCAGTTCGCGCACATTGCCCGGCCAGGCGTGCTCGAAGAGGGCGCGCTCCGCCCCGTGCTCCAGCCAGGGCGTGGGCCGTCCCTCCCGGGCCGCGGCCCATTCAAGGAAATGGCGCACCAGGGGCAGCAGATCCTCCCGCCGCTCGCGCAGGGGCGGCACCCGCAGCTCAAGGGCCCCCAGGCGCTGGACCAGCCCATTGGGCAGGGGAACGCCCTCGGGGGCCCCGGCCATCCAGTGCAGGCTCCTCCCCAACGGGCCATCCATGGCCTGGGCCAGGGCCGACACCGCCTCCGGGCGGAGGTGCTCCAGGCCCGCCAGGTACAGGCTCCCCCCCTGGAGGAGCCGCAGGGTGGTGGGGTCCGGCCCCTCCGGCCCGAGGGTCGCGGCCGCCAGGACCAGGTAGGGCGCCACGGGGTGGCGCAGCAGGTGCAGGCGCCGGGCTGCGCGGCCCTTCCCCGCCCCGCGCTCCCCCCGGAAAAGCACGGGATGGTCCGATTCCGCGGCCCGCCGAAGGGCCTCGTCCAGGGCCAGCATGGCGGGGCTGAAGGCGATCCACGGCTCGGCCGGATTCGGCGGCGGCGCCCCCACCAGGGCCCGCAGGCGGTCCAGCAGGGCCAGGAAGGCGTCGAGGTCGAAGGGCTTGGGGAGGAAGTCGTCCGCCCCCAGCTTCATGGCCTCCACGATGTCCTTCGGCTCCCCGAAGGCCGACATCAGGACCACCCGCAGCCCCGGCTGCAGCCGCCGGGCCCGCCGGATGAGCTCCAGCCCGCTCATGCCCGGCAGCCGCAGGTCCGTCACCAGCACCTGGGCCGGCCGCTCCGCCAGGGCCTCCAGGGCCTCGCGCGGGTCCGCCACGGCGCGCACCGTCCACACCGACCCCTCCAGCGCCTTCGCCAGCAGCCGGCGGAAGCTGTCCTTGTCCTCGACCAGCAGGAGGTCCATGGCTAGACGCTAGCAGCTATCGGCAATCAGCTGTCGCCCCCGCCGCAGCCCTCGATGAACCGCCGGCTCTGGGACTCGGCCTGGGCCTCGAAGAGGGCGGCGCCCTCCACCAGCGCCAGGCCCGCCTCCCGGGCCCAGGCGGCGAAGATGGTGTCCTCCTTGTAGATCCACTCCACGGCCCAGCGGGCGCTGGGGCGGGCGGCTTCCAGGAGCTCGGGGAACGGGATCGCGTCCTCCGCCGCCATCCCCAGGCTGGTGGCCTGGACGATGCCCACGGGGCCGAAGGCCGCCACCTGCTCCGGGGCCAGGGGTGCCCGCCGGCCCGCCTGCAGGACCGCCCGGCCGCCAGCCGCCAGCACGGCCACCGTGGTCCGGGACACGCCCCCCTCGCCGAGCACCAGCACCGGCCCCGGGGCCAGGTTGGACAGCGCCTGTCCGAAGGCCTCCGCATCGGTGTTGGCCCCCTGCCAGGGATCGCCAGGCCCCCGCCGCCACAGGGTGTTCAGGGGGCCCGCCAGGCCCAGGGCCTCCGGCAGCGTCTCCTTCAGGGGGGCCGTGATGCTGAGGCCCAGCAACTCCAGGGCCCCGAGGGCCTCCACGGCCTCCTCCGCGTCGGCGCAGGCCAGGGGCAGGTAGAGGAGGTCCTTGAAGGCCCGCTGGAACCGCGCGTTGTGGAAGGCCGGGCCGCGGGAGTGCAGCACCGGATCCCCGATGACGCCGCAGAGGCCATGGCCCGGATGGAGGCGGGCGCAGCGCCAGGCCTTCAGGGTGGCCAGAGGCAGCTGTCCCGGCGCCGCCGGCGGGCCGTCGTCCGGGGCCGCGTAGGTGAAGGCCCCGCCCCAGGCGGCCTGGAGGGCACGACTGGGGATGCCCTTCGGCCCCATCAGGAAGGCGGACAGCCGCAGCCCGTGGTCCCGGGCCCAGGCCAGGGGACCCCGCAGGCGGGCGTTGTCGGCCAGCCGCCCGGCCCGGCCGACCCACTTCCACGCGTCGCCCTCCGGCAGGTCCCGCAGACGCGCCTCCAGGTCGAAGACCCCTTCGCCCACATGCACCGAGCGCAGCACCCGGACGTGCGTCAGGGCCACCTGCAGGTCCGGGGGCACCGGCAGGTCCCACTCCAGGTCCAGCCACGCGGGCCGTCCGGGCAGGGCCCGCAGGAGGTGGGCCAGGCGCCCGGCCTCGTCCCCGTCGGGCCAGCGCCCTCCTTCCGAGGCGCGCCGGCAGCTCACCAGGCAGCGCCGCTTCAGGGCCGCCACCAGGGCTTCGGGATCCTCCTCCGGGAACAGGTCCAGCCGCACCTCGGGCAGGGCGTCCCCCGGCAGCCGCTTCGCGCAGGCCAGGGCCTCCTCCCAGGTGGGGTGGCTCAGCGTCACGAGATGGAAGGGCAGCGGTTGCATCGGCGTCAGCTCGGCCGGATGGCCCCGGGCGGGGCCCCCTGCCCGGCCTTCACCCGGTCCTGCAGGCGCCGGGCGGCCCTGCCGCGCAGGCGGATCACGCGGCCGGTGGCGCCCAGGCGGAACGCCGCGAAGCTGAAGAGGGTCCAGGCCTGGGGATCGAGTTCCTCCTCGAGCACCACCTCCCGCCAGGGGATGGAGGCCGGGCCCCGCCACCAGGCGGCCTGGAAGGGGAAGGGCTGCTTGAGGTGGAGGCACCTCCGACCGAATTTCAGGGACATGGGCGTGTGGCCCCGGAGGCCGCCGAAGCGCACCTGCTGCCAGCCCAGGTTCTCCTCGATGCTGTCCGCGGGATCCGCCGGGAAGTCGGCGTAGAGCGCGGGGATGCCCATGAGCCGGCTGGTGAGGGCATTCAGCAGGGGGAAGAGCACCAGGAACAGGACCAGTCCGATCCAAGGT
>JAJYBX010000292.1 GCA_021778785.1 Acidobacteriota bacterium | reverse complement strand
TTCCCCTTGGGACTACCACCAGGCCCGGCGCATGCCGGGCCTTCTTCATGTCCCGAGGGGAATCGAAGTCACGGATGGCGCGCAGGTCGGGCCAGCGCCTTCCCTGTTTGCGCTGTGGGAGGGCGCAGCCCGCTCCCGGGACCTATGATTGCCTACGATTGCATCCATCTTCCGCCCCCGGGGGGCGCCGATGTCCCTTCCACCAGGCAGCCGGCTTGGTCCGTACGAGGTGCTCCGCCAGATCGGCGCCGGCGGGATGGGCGTGGTGTACGAGGGGCGCGACCCCCGCCTGGGGAGGGAGGTGGCGATCAAGGTCCTGCCCTCCAGCTTCGCCACCGATCCGGAGCGCCTGCAGCGGTTCGAGCAGGAGGCGCGGCTGGCCGGCGGGATCAACCACCCCAACATCCTGACCATCCACGACGTGGGGACGCATGGAGGCTCCCCCTACCTCGTCATGGAACGCCTGGAGGGCCAGACGCTCCGGGACCTGCTCCGGGGCGGCGCCCTGTCCGTGAGGAGGGCCCTGGACCTGGCGGTGCAGTTCGCCCGCGGCCTCGCGGCCGCCCACGCCAAGGGCCTCGTCCACCGCGACCTCAAGCCGGCGAACCTCTTCATCACCCGGGATGGTCGCCTGAAGATCCTGGATTTCGGCCTCGCCAAGCAGGTGCCCCCTCCGGGTTCCGCCTCCGGGGACCCGCCCTCCGCCGGGACCGGCAGCGGCCTCACCCTGGAGGGGATGGCGCTCGGCACTGTGGGCTACATGAGCCCCGAGCAGGTGACAGGCCGGCCGGCGGACGCGCGCAGCGACATCTTCGCCTTCGGCGTGGTGCTCTACGAGATGCTCACCGGCCGCCGGGCCTTCGAGCGGGATGGCACCATCGAGATCCTGAGCGCGACGCTGAAGGAGGACCCGCCCGAGCTGGCCGCGCCCACCGGGGCCATCCCGCCCCCGCTGCGGCGCCTCCTGTCCCGGTGCCTGGAGAAGGCCCCGGACCGGCGCTTCCCGTCCACCCAGGCGCTGGTCCAGGACCTCGAAGCACTCCTCGACGAACCCACCTCCGCCACCCGGGCGGCCTGGGTCGAACCCCTGCGGGGGTTCCTCGGGCCCAGGCCCTGGGCCCAGGCCCTCGCCGCCCTGGCGCTGGTGGCGACGGGGGGCGGGACGCTCCTCATCAAGGCCTGGCCCCGGCCCGCCGCCGCTCCGGCCCCGGTGGCCCCCAGCCTGGTGGCCCTGCCCACACGGGTGCTGGGGGCCGATCAGGCAGCCTTCCTCGCGGATGCCATCCCGGACACCCTCTCCACGCTGCTGGCCGGCGCGGCGGGGCTGGATATGAAGATGCCCCCCAGCAGCGTGCAGGTGGAGAAGGTGAAGGGGGACCTGGCGCGGATCGCCGAGGCGTACCAGGTGAAGCACCTGCTGCTGACCACGGTGACGGCCCAGGGAGAAGGCCTGATCCTCAACGTGAAGCTCGTCGAGTTCCCCTCCCAGAAGGTGCGCTGGGCGGGCCAGTACGAGGGCCGCCGGGCCACGTACAACGCCCTCCTCCGGGAGGCGGCCGAAGGCGTGGCGCGGGCCCTGGATCCGGGCTCCGCCGGCCTCGCCCCTCCCGGGGGGCCGGCGCCCGGCTCCGAGACGGAGCTGGCCCTGAAGGAGGGCCTGCACTACTCCACCCGGTTCTTCGCCTACAACCAGAGGCCCGACTTCGAGCGGGCCCGGGATGCCTACGAACGGGCCCTCAAGGCAGAGCCGGCCTCGGCCCAGGCCCTCGGGGAACTCGCCTTCCTCTGGGTGTTCCGGAGCTGGCAGGGCGCGGGGGACCTGCCGGAATGCACCGTGCAGGTGGAGCGCTACGCCCGGCGCGCCCTGGCCCTGGATCCCCGCACGGGCATCGCCTGGGCGGCCCTGGCCCAGGCGGAAACGGGCCGGCGGCCGTCCTCCCTGGAACGCCGTCTCGAGTACGCCATCCGGGCGGCGAATCCCAAGGCCATCCAACCCGATTTCGGCGCGGCCCTCGCGGGCACCTCCGGCGGCCCCATCCTCATGACCGCCGCGGGCCGCCTCGCCTTCAAGATGAAACCCCTCGAACCCCTGTGGGGGGCGATGGGCGCCTACGGCCTGACTTGGCAGGGAAGGCCGAAGGAGGCCCTGCAGCTCCTGGAGCGGGTCCTGGCGGTGGAGCCCGGCTTCCGGTTCGGGCTGGCGGCGAAAGCCGAGGCCCTGGTGGGGCTGGGACAACTGGCGGAGGCGGAGGATCTCCTGAAGCGGTGCGAGCCCGGGGAGCACGAGCTGACTGTGGATGCAGAGCTCTGGCGCCAGGCCCGCTTCGAACTCGCCCTCGCCCAGGGGGATGCGGCCACCGCCAACCGCCTCGCGGATCGCGCGGCGAGGCTCTGGCTCAAGCCCGGGGATGAGGGCCTCGATCTCAATGCGGCCTGCACCATGCCGCCCGGCCTCGTGCGGCTGGGTCGGCGGGAGGAGGCGCTTCGGATGCTCGAATTCGCCATGCACCACCTGCCCTGCGCGGAGGGCTTCTTCTGGGTGCTCGACCACCCCGATCTCCGGCCCCTGCACGGGGACCCCCGGTACGAGCGGCTCCGGGCCCAGGGGAAGCGGGACATGGATCTGTCCCTCGACGCGCTCCAGGCGGCCTTCGATCGCGGCGAACTCCCGGCGGCCTTCCGGCCCGCCCTGGCGGAACTGCGGGCCGTGCGGGACCGGGTCAACTGACCTCCACCCCGGATCCGGACCCGGGCCCTACTGCCCCCGCCGCGCGAGTTCCACCGCCTCCCAACCCTCCGGCGTCAGCACGTAGGACTGATTGATCTCGCGCTTCAGGCAGCCCAGGCGCTCGAGCCTGGGGAGGGTGTCCCCCGCGGGCACCGGCACCGCGCGGCCGGCAGGGTAGAGCTGCAGCGTCCCCTCCTCGGAGATCCCGAACCCGATCCGCCCCTCGAGGCTGACGGCCGCGAGATCGAGGATCTGAAGATCGTGGGTGGACAGGCGCATGGCAACTCCAAGTCCCGATCATCGGACCCCCTCCGGAACGATCAAGTTAAAGGTTGTTAAGAATTCGGTGGGTACGATCTGCCCACGGCCTGCCCGCCTGTGGTTCGATGGATCATGCGTTCCCGCTACCCCTGGCTCCTCCCCCTCGCCGCCGCCGTGGGCATCTTCTGGCTGAGTGCCCAGTCGCACCTTCCCGGTGGCATCGATCTCCCCTCGCCCCTGGACAAGGTCGTCCACGCCACGGTGTTCGGCCTGCTGGCCCTGGCCCTGGACTGGGCCCTGCGGGCCAGCGTCCCCGGGCTGCCCCTGTACAAGCGGCACCTGCTGGTGATCCTGGCGGTCTCGCTCTACGGCAGCACGGACGAGTGGCACCAGGTCTTCGTGCCGGGACGCGACTGCGATGTGCTGGACTGGGTCGCGGACACCCTCGGCTCGATCCTGGCCCTGACGGTGGCCTCCCTGCCCCTGGTATCCACCCGCCGCCTCGGGCCGGCCTCCTGGCGCCGGGGAAACCCGGTCCGGCCCCATCCCGAACGGGATCTGATCCTCGTGGCGGATCCCCACTGGGGGAGCACCCTGACCGGCCTGGAGGACGCCACCGCGGCCCATCCCGGGGCCGACTGGCTGTTCCTCGGGGACGTCTTCGATGTGTGGGTGGGCTTC
>JAJYBX010000006.1 GCA_021778785.1 Acidobacteriota bacterium | reverse complement strand
GGCCTGGATCAAGGCCGCGGCCCGCGCGGCCGGGGCCACGGCCCAGGTGGCGGGAGGCGTCCCCGCCATGTGCGACGGCATCACCCAGGGCCAGCCGGGCATGGAGCTGTCCCTCTTCTCGCGGGACGTCATCGCCATGGCCACCGCGGTGGCGCTCTCCCACAACGTCTTCGACGCCGCGCTGTGCCTGGGCGTCTGCGACAAGATCGTGCCGGGCCTGCTCATCGGGGCCCTGCAGTTCGGGCACCTGCCCGTGGTCTTCGTGCCCGGCGGCCCCATGCCCAGCGGCATCCCCAACGAGGAGAAGGCCAAGGTCCGGCAGCGCGCCGCCGCAGGCCAGGCCAGCCGGGAGGAGCTCCTGGCGGCGGAGGCGGCCTCCTATTCGGCACCCGGCACCTGCACCTTCTACGGGACCGCCAACAGCAACCAGATGCTGATGGAGGTCATGGGCCTGCACCTGCCCGGCTCCGCCTTCGTGCCCGCGGGCAGCCCCCTGCGCGAGGCCCTCACGCGCCAGGCCGCGACGCGGGCCGTGGCCCTGGTGGCGGGCGCCCCCGACCACACGCCCCTGGGCCTGGTGGTGGACGAGCGCGCCCTGGTGAACGGGATGGTCGGCCTCCTGGCCACGGGCGGATCCACCAACCACACCCTGCACCTGGTGGCCATCGCCCGGGCCTCAGGCATCCGCATCGACTGGAGCGACTTCGACGAGCTGTCCGCCCACGTGCCCCTGCTGGCGCGGGTCTATCCGAACGGCTCGGCGGACGTGAACGCCTTCCACGCCGCCGGCGGCATGGGCTTCCTCATCTGCGAACTGCTGGATGCCGGCCTCCTCCACGAGGACGTGCTCACCGTGGCCGGCCCCGGCCTGCGGGCCTACACCCGGGCGCCGGAGCTCGGACCCGACGGGCTCCGGTGGCGCGAGGCCCCCGCTCTCAGCGGAGACGAGGGCATCCTCCGGCCCGCGGCGAGGCCCTTCGCCCCCAACGGCGGCCTGCGGCTGCTCACGGGCAACCTGGGCCGCTCGGTCATCAAGGTGTCCGCCGTGAAGCCGGAGCACCGCCACCTCATCGCCCCGGCCCGGGTCTTCGAGAGCCAGGAGGCCCTGCAGGCCGCCTACCGCGCCGGCGAGCTCACGGGCGACCTGGTGGCCGTGGTGCGTTTCCAGGGCCCCCGGGCCAACGGCATGCCCGAGCTCCACCAGCTCACGCCGCCCCTGGCGAACCTCCAGGACCGCGGCTTCAAGGTGGCCCTGGTCACGGACGGCCGCATGTCCGGCGCCTCCGGCCGGGTGCCCGCCGCCATCCACGCTTCGCCCGAGGCCCTGGCGGGCGGTCCCCTCGCCAAGCTCCGGGACGGGGATCTCATCGAACTGGACGCCGAGCAGGGCCGGCTGGAGGTGAAGGTGGATCCAGCGGAATGGGCCCTGCGCCCTGCCGCGCCACCGCCCGGCCCGGGCCGCGCCCACGGATCGGGCCGGGAGCTCTTCGGGCTCTTCCGGGCCCACGCCACCGAGGCGGAGGCCGGCGCCACGGCCTTCGGCCCCGGGTTCGACCGGAGCCGGCCGTGAACGCCGGACTGGAGTCCATCCTCCGCGCCGCCCCGGTGATGCCCGTCATCGCCCTGGAAAACGTGGAGCAGGCCCTGCCCCTGGCCGAGGCGCTGCTGGCCGGAGGGATCTGCACCCTGGAGATCACCCTGCGGACCCCCGCGGCCCTGGAGGCCATCCAGCGCATCCGCCGGGCCTTCCCCCAGGCCCACGTGGGCGCGGGCACCGTGACCACCCCGGAGGCCCTGCGCCAGGCGGCGGAGGCCGGCGCCACCTTCGCGGTGAGCCCGGGCCTGCCCAGGCCCCTCCTTGAGGCGGCGGCGGGGGGCCCCCTGCCCTTCCTGCCCGGGGTCATGACCCCCACGGAAGTGATGACCGCCGCGGCGGCGGGCTTCACGCACCTCAAGCTCTTCCCCGCGGAGCAGGCCGGCGGCCTCGGCATGCTGAAGGCCCTGGCCGGTCCCTTCAAGGAGCTCCGCTTCTGTCCCACCGGGGGCATCGGCCCCGGGACCGCCCGGGCCTATCTGGCCCTTCCCAACGTGGTCTGCGTGGGTGGATCCTGGCTTGCCCCTCCATCCCTCCTCGACGCCGGCGACTGGAAGGCCATCACGCATCTGGCCCGCCAGGCCGCCGCGCTCGCCCCCTGAACCCCTTCCCGAAGGAGCAGTTCCATGGCGATCAAGGTTGGCATCAACGGTTTCGGCCGCATCGGCCGCGTGGTGTTCCGCGCCGCGCTGCGCGACTTCCAGGACATCGAGGTCGTGGCCATCAATGACCTGCTGGAGCCGGAGTACCTGGCCTACATGCTCCGGTACGACTCGGTGCATGGCCGCTTCCAGGGCGAGGTCACCGTGGAGGGGAACACCCTGGTGGTGAACGGGCGGCGGATCCGCCTCACCGCCGAGAAGAATCCCGCGGCCCTGAAATGGAACGAGGCCGGCGCCGACATCGTCATCGAATCCACGGGCCTCTTCCTGGAGAAGACGGGCGCCAAGGGGGCCGACCAGCACCTGCAGGCGGGCGCGAAGAAGGTCATCATGTCCGCGCCCAGCAAGGACGACACGCCCATGTTCGTCTTCGGCGTGAACGACCCGGCCTACGCCGGGGAGGCCATCCTCTCCGCCGCCAGCTGCACCACCAACTGCCTGGCGCCGGTGGCCAAGGTGCTCCACGACACCTTCGGCATCAAGCGCGGCCTCATGACCACCGTCCACGCCACCACCGCCACCCAGAAGACCGTGGACGGCCCCAGCAACAAGGACTGGCGCGGCGGCCGGGGCATCCTCGAGAACATCATCCCCAGCAGCACCGGCGCCGCCAAGGCCGTGGGCAAGGTCATCCCCGAGCTGAACAAGAAGCTCACGGGCATGTCCTTCCGCGTGCCCACCTCCGATGTCTCCGTGGTGGACCTCACGGCCGAGCTGAAGACCGAGACCACGTACGAGGCCATCTGCGCCGCCATGAAAGCCGCCTCCGAGGGTCCCCTGAAGGGGGTGCTGGGCTACACGACGGACAAGGTCGTCTCCACCGATTTCCGCGGCGAATCCTGCCCCTCCGTCTTCGACGCCGACGCCGGCATCATGCTGGATTCCACCTTCGTGAAGGTGGTGGCCTGGTACGACAACGAGTGGGGCTACTCCGCCAACCTGCTGCGGATGCTGCGGGTCGTCGCGAAATAGGAAAGCCCCTTCATCGCTGAGAACGCGGAGAACGCAGAGGATTAGGGTGCGTCCTCCGCCTTCTTCGCGGCCTGCGTGCAGAGGCGGCGCTGCCGTTATCCTGATGACAGCCCCAGGTTCAAGGATCCAGCCATGCCCACGCGCCGCCTGCTGCTCATCACCCTCACGCTTGTCAGTGGGGCCTTCGCGCAGGCGCCGGCCAAGGCCATCGCGCCCGCGATCCCGGCGGCCGGACCCTCCGTGCGGATCCCTGCCGACCTGCCCACGGGCGACCGCTGGCTGAGGCACTTCCGCGAGGACCTCCTGCCCTACTGGAACCTGCCGGACGCCTGGGGCACGCCCCGGGGCGACTTCCCCACCTTCCGGGGCATCGACGGGAAGGCCATCGACTGGGCCCATCCGCCCCAGGAGGTCGCCGACGCGCCGGGCTGGATCCGCCAGGAGTTCGGCCGCGACTACGTCCGCATGAAGTCCCGGCAGACCTACTTCTACGGCGTGGCCTACCACCTGACGGGCGATCCGGAGATGCTGGCGCTGGCCCGGGACGGGGTGGACTGGATCCGGACGCACGCCCTCGATCCCGCCACCGGCAGCGCCATCTCCTACTGGGAGAAGGGCGAACCCCATCCAGCCGTCCTCGCCCGAACCAGCCAGGATCTGGCCTACGCCGGCGTCGGCCTGGCCATGTACTACTACCTCACCCGCGACGAGGCGGTGCTGAAGGATCTCCTCCGCCTGAAGCACCACATCTTCAGCCAGTACTGGAACCCGCAATGGCAGGCCCTGCGCTGGGTCGTCACGCCGGATGCCGACCACGACGAGCAGCGCCAGGAGCTGGTCTCGCAGCTGGACCAGATCAACGCCTACCTCCTGCTGCTGGCGCCCATCCTGCCGCCGAAGGAGCGCAGGCCCTGGGTGGAGGATCTGCAGCGCCTCGCCCACGTCATCGAACGGGACTACTACGATCCCGGGCGCCGCCTCTTCTGGGGCACCCTCCACGACCCCGCGCAGAAGAAGCTGGGCTCCCGCCACACGGACTTCGGCCACACCGCCAAGGCCTGCTGGATGCTGGAGCGCACCGGCCGGCTCACCCACGATGCCCGGCTGGTGGCCTTCGCCACCACCGCCGCGCAGGCCGTGCTGAAGCAGGCCTACCTGCCGGATTCGGGCACGTGGGGCTCCCGGCTCCGGCCGGACGGCAGCGTGGACCAGGGCAAGGAGTGGTGGATCTACGCGGAGCTGGACCAGCTGGCGGGCACCCTGGCCCTGCGGGATCCCGCCCAGGCGGCCCCCCTGCCCCGCACCGCGGAGTTCTGGTTCAGGCGCATGGTGGACCACGAGCACCACGAGGTCTGGGGTGGCGCCGGCGGCCCGCCGGACTTCGAGCCCTGGGAGGGCCTCAAGATCCACCAGTGGAAGAGCGGCTACCATTCCGCCGAGCATGCCCTGGTGGGCTACCTGGTGGCGCAGTCCCTCCATGGCCAGCCCGCCGTGCTCTACTTCGCCCCCAAGGATCCGAAGGCCGTCGTGCGCCCCTACGTGTTCGAGGGCCGGGTCCTCCGGCGCGCCAGCCTCCCGCTGTCGGGCTTCCCCGGCCGCCGGAAGCTGGAGGTGGCCTTCACCGGACTGGAGTGATCACTTCCGGAGGATGGCCGCGGTCAGGGGCGCGACCGTCACCGTGGTGCCCGAGACCGTCACGCCCGTGGGCGCGGTGATGGCCACGGTTCCCGCGGTGGCGCCGTCCGCCAGGAGGGTGGCCGTGGAGAGGTCGATGTCCGCGGTGAAGCTCTGGGCCGTGCCGCTCGCGTTGAGGAGGACGTAGTAGGCGCCGTCCGTGCCCACGGCCTTGGTGCCGAAGGCCAGCCCGCTCGTGCCCGCTCCGTTGGGGAAGAGCGAGGAGACCCGGGCGGCCCGCATGGCGTCGGGCAGGCGGAAGGCGTCCGTGGCCTTCCGCAGGGCGATGAGCCCCTGGACGTAGCTGTAGAGCTTGTAGCCGTTCTGCGTCGTGTCGTAGTTCGCGAAGCCGCCCGCCAGGGGGTTGCCGCCGGTGTACACCCGGTTCCAGGCCACCAGGTTGATGGCGTCGGAGGCGTTGTAGGAGTTGTCCACGAAGCAGCGGGTGCCGTTGGTTTTGGTGTTCGGATAGGTGCCCGTGGTCTCCTTCGTCCGGAACATCTCGTCCCCGGCGTGGATGAAGGCCACCCCCTGCGAGGAGAGCAGCGCGGCGTAGGCCAGCCGGGCCCGCTGGAGGATCACGGCGTCGCCGGCGGCGGTGGCGGGTGCGTTGGTGGCCATGGCCAGGGTGTCGTAGAGGCACAGGTTGTCATGGCAGGTGAGGTAGTCCACGACGTTCGCCGTGGAGCCCGGGGCGAAGGCCGGGCTGGTGTTGGTGGGGAGACCCGCCGCATTGGAGAACAGCGTCGCCAGGGGCTGGGCGAGGTTCGACAGGAAGGCCGGCTGGCCGTCGCTGGGGTAGCCGTTCTTGAAGACCTGCCGATAGCTGTCGGAGAACATGGAGACGTTCAAACCCAGGAACTGGGCCGAGTTCCCCTGGTCGGCGCCGGTGATGGCGTCGCCGTTGTAGTCGGTGGCCGGGCCGCTGTAGAAGCCATTCCAGCCCTCGCCCAGGAAGAGCACGTTCGGATCGATGGCCTTCGCCGCGGCGTAGGCATCCTTCAGGGTCTGGGTGTCCAGCACGCCCATGAGGTCGAAGCGGAACCCGTCCACCCGGTACTCGCGCACCCAGTGGACGATGGAGTCCACGATGAGCTTCCGCACCATCTTCGCTTCGGAACGCACGTCCTGGCTGCCGGCGCCGTTCCGGCTGGTGCTGCGGTAGTAGTAGCCCTGCAGCCCCGAATCCGCCAGTACCGCGTTGTTGGCCGTGTGGTTGTAGACGACGTCGAGGATGACGCCCATGCCCCGCTTGTGGATCTCGTTGACGAGGGTCTTCAGTTCGTTGATCCGCGCCGTTGGATCCAGCGGGTTGGCGGAATACATGCCCGTGGGCGTGAAGTAGTTCTGGGGATCGTAGCCCCAGTTGTAGTTGGACCCGGAGGTCTGGTCGATGCGCAGTTCCCGGGTTCCGATCTTCGTCTGGTCGTAGGTGTAGTTCTCCAGGGGGCAGAGCAGCTGGACATGGGTGACGCCCAGCCTCTGGATGTGGGGCAGCAGGTCCACCAGGCCCTTGAAGGTGCCCCAGGTGTGCCCGGCGGCGAAGCCGCTGAGGCTGGGATCCACCGTGAGATCCCGGACGCCGGCCTCGTAGATGATGGCGTCGCGGTTGGAGGCGTAGGCGTAGGGCGCGGGCGTGGTGCCGTCGGGCCCCTTCAGGGCGGACCCGTCGAAGTAGTACGACGTCCCGGCATAGGCCGTCCAGCCCCCGTCGGGCCCGATGGACGCGGGATCCACGATGGCGCCCTTCCCGATGCTGTCTCCGGAGATGGTGGCCGAGGAGGTGTGGACCCACTGGGCCATGGACTTGGCGTAGGGATCCAGCACGTACTGGCTGCCCACCTGGAAGACATAGAAGGATTGGGCCGGGGGCGCGATGGCCCCGGTGGTCCAGATGCCGCCGGACCCGCGGGTCATGGGCCGGGTGGCGGCCGGACTGGTCAGGGCATCGTTCCAGTTCGTGTAGAGGCAGAGCGAGACGGTGGAGGCGTTGGGGTTCCAGTAGTTGAAGGTGACGGTTCCGCTTCCGAAGACCGTCCCCAGGGCATTGCTGGGGATCTTGAAGTAGGCGGGATCGGGGGCCGGCGTGGCGCCGCTGTCGGCGTCGATGGCCGCGGCGTCCCGCACGGGGGTGCTCGCGGATCCACCTCCGCCCCCACCCCCGCACCCGGCAAGGAGGAGCAGGCTGGCGATCAGGGAGAACAGGGTTCGGTGGGCCATCGAAGCCTCCGGAGGCGAGGGGTGGCCCGGTCAGCGGGCCGGACGCTTGTACATCCGCTCGTAGTACTCGTCGAGCATGCGCTGGACGCCGAAGGCATCGCGGGTGCTCCGGATCGAGGCGACCATCATGTCCAGCCAGGTGTCGCGGCGATCGTAGTACGCGGGGAGCACCTCGTCGGCCAGCACCTTCTTGAAGGCCTTGAAGTCGTGCCTGTCCAGCACGGCCTCATCCTCGCTCTCGAAGCCATCCCCGAACTGCCAGCCGTTCACGCCGTGTTCGCAGGCCTCGGGCCACCAGCCATCCAGGATGGAGAGATTCAGGACCCCGTTCATGGCGGCCTTCATGCCGGAGGTCCCGGAAGCCTCCTTGGGCCGGCGCGGGTTGTTCAGCCAGACGTCGGAACCGCGGGTGAGCATGCGGCCGATCTCCATGTCGTAGTTCTCGAGGAATACCACGCCCCCCGGATACCGCTTCGTCATCTCCAGGATGTTCTCGACGATGCGCTTGCCGTTGTCATCCAGGGGATGGGCCTTGCCCGAGAAGACGATCTGGAGCCGCCCGTTCTTGAGCAATGGCTCGATGAATTTCCGATCCGTGAAGATGAAGTTCGAGCGCTTGTAGGGCGCGGCCCGCCGCGAGAAGCCGATGAGGAGGCGCTCCGCCTCCAGCTTCACCCCGGTACGGCCCTCGACGAAGTGGATGAGCTTCCGCTTGTTGTCCATGTGCGCCTTCCAGAGCGCCTCCTTGGCCTTCTTCGAACCGTCGCAGGCCTCCGCCAGGTCGAGCATGCGCGGATCCACCCAGGTGGGCCGGTGGATGGCGTTGGTGATGCCGATGATCTCGCTGCGGCCCTCGATGTGCTTCCACATCTTGTTCGAGGTGGCGCAATGCAGGTCGGCCACGGCATTGGAGATCCGGGAGAGGCGCAGGGCGCCCACGGTCATGTTGAAAGGGCTGCCGCCGAGCTGCTTGAGCTGGGCCTTCGTCATCCCCAGGTTGGCGCCCAGGTACAGGAACCGGTCGGTGGGGTGGGACTCGTTGCCCTGGACGATGGGGGTGTGGGTGGTGAAGACCACCTCTTCCCGGGTCTTCGCCCAGGCGGTCTCGAAGGTGGCGCCCTTGGCCATGCGCTGGTGCATCAGCTCGAAGCCCGCGAAGAGCGCGTGGCCCTCGTTGAAGTGGTACACATCGGGCTTGATGCGCAGGGCCTGGAGGGCCCGCACCCCGGCGATCCCCAGCACCATCTCCTGGGCCACCCGCTCTTCGCCGAACCAGCCGTAGAGCTGGCCCGTGATCCAGCGGGCCTCGCCATCGTTCTCTTCGATGTCCGTGTCCAGCAGGTAGAGGGAGTCCACGCCGAAGCTGTTCACCCGCCAGACCTTCACCTTCACGGGCCGGCCCTTGATCTCCACCTCCACGGTGACGCCCGTGTCCTCCAGGAACTCGTGGCTGGCGTTCTTGTAGGCGTCGTACACCTTCCCCGTCGCCTCGTCCACCAGCTGCTCGCCGTAGCCCTGCTTCCAACGGATGCCGATGCCCACCATGGGATAGCCGTGGTCCTTCACCCCCTTGAGGTAGTCCCCGGCCAGGATCCCGAGGCCCCCGGAGTAGATCTTGAATGAGCTCTCCAGGGCGTACTCCATGCAGAAGTACGCGACCCGGGGCAGTTTCTTGGCGGACATGGCCACTCCTAGCGTTCGTTCAGTTCACTTCGTCCACAGGTGGACCCGGCTCAGTGGGCGCCGGCCTTCACCCGCTCCAGCAGGACCAGGCCGTCGGCCTGGACCGCCGCCTTCCCCCCGGTCACCACGACGGTCCGGCCCGTGGCGGCATCCTGGAGCGTCTCGCCGTCCTGGAAGACGCCGGCGACGGGGAGCGTGATCGCCCCATGGGCGTCCAGGGCGACGACCACGCGATCCCCGCTGGGGGGATCGACGCGACTGAAGGCGTAGGGCTTCCCGGAGATTTCGCGGTGTTCGCCCACGGCCAGGGCGCAGTGCCGCTCGCGGAAGGTCCCCAGCTTCCGCCAGAAGGCGAGCACCTTTTCATCGGGGCTCCCCCAGTTCATGTCGGACCGGGTGGCCTGCTGGGGGTCGGTGTTGGGCTTGTAGCCCATGGGCCGGGCGGTCTCGTCGCCGTAGAAGATCTGGACCCCTCCGGGCGCCAGCAACAGGGCCGTCCCGCCCTCGATCAGCTTCGTGCGGTCGAAGAGGGTCGTGTCGTGGGACGAGAGGTAGTTCAGCATGTGGACCGGCTGCCCGGCCTGGAGCTTGGCGTACTGGCTGAAGAGCTTCTCGGGCTTGGCGAACTCGTCCGCGTCCCCCTGGAACTCGAAATTGAGCATGGCGTCGAAGCCGTAGCGGGTCATCTTGTGCTTCTCGGGGCCCGCACCCCAGTACTCGCCCACCATCCAGAAGGGGGCATCGTCGATCTTGCGGGTGGGGTGCTTGGCCTTGAACTCGGCGAGGGCCTTCGTGGCCTCCGTCTTCAGCGCGGCCCAGGCCTCGGGCTCCACGTGCTTCACGGTGTCGCAACGGAAGCCGTCGATGCCGTACTCCCGGACCCAGTCCGTGAGCCACTTGATCAAGTAGCCGCGCACGGTGGTGTCGGGGAGGTCCACGGCCTTCGTGTCCGGCTTGTCATGCAGGAACTTGGGCAGCTTGACCAGCTTGGAGCTCTCCGTGCGGAAATCCGGCAGGAAGGCGATCTGCATGGTGAGGTCGTTGCGGCCGCCGTCGATGTAGCCGGGAAGCCCCGCGCGCACCCAGTCCCGGCCCCACCAGTCGCTCCAGGCATCGCTGTTGTAGTCGATGAAGCTGTGGTAGTTCTTCAGCGTGGCCTTCTCCCAGCCCGGCCAGAGCACCTTGATGTTGAAGTCGTGAGCGGATTGCAGATCCAGGTAGCCCGGGTGGTTCATCACCACGTCGAACAGGATGCGGATGCCCTGGCTGTGGGCCGTGTCCACCAGCTCGCGCAGATCCGCGGGAGTGCCCATGTTCCGGTCGAGCACCGTGTAGTCCAGGGCGTAGTAGCCGTGGTAGGCATAGTGCCTGAACTCGCTCCGTCCACCCACCACCCAGCCGTGGATCTGCTCATAGGGCGCCGTGATCCAGAGGGCGTTGACGCCGAGCTTGCGGAACCAGCCCTCCTTCAGCTTGAGGGTCAGGCCCTTCAGGTCCCCACCGTGGAAGGTGGCCACATCCTCCTTCGGATCCTTCTCCCGCTGACGGCCGTAGCTGTGGTCGTTGGAGGGATCGCCATCGTAGAACCGGTCGGTCATCACGAAGTAGATGATGGGGTTCTGGGCGAAGGTGCCCGGGACCGAGACCGGGACCGGGGCCTGGCCGCGCAGGGGAAACCAGGCGGCGGCGAGCCCCGCGGCCAGGGCCAGCGCGCGGGTGGCGGAGGAAAGAGGATGGACCGGATTCATGGGACCTCTCGAAAGACGTCTGACCAGCAGAGTCCGCCCCCGGCCGGCCTTCGCCATCCGGGGGCGGGTTGGCTCACTTGGCGGGTTCGGCGGGATGCGCCTTCAGGCAATCTTCAAGGGAGTAGTAGATGATGCGATCCTTCTCCCAGACCCAGATCTCCTTGTGCTGGAGACCGTCGAAGGCCATGTCCTTGCCGCCCTGCTCCTTGATGTCACCCTTGTGGATGATGTAGTTGACCTGCATCTTCGAGCCGGTGGAGAACTCGTCGGCCTTCACGTGCCAGTAGACTCCGAAGTCGTCCTTGCCGGTCGGCATCATGGGGTTGGGCCACTCGATGTCGGGCAGCGGCATGTTCGGGCTCTTCCAGAGATGGACGCCCCACTTGTCGTACTTGCCGTCGACGCGATGGTAGTGGATCGCGACCATGCCCTCGGGGGGCGCGGCGAGGACGGGGGTGAGGGCCAGGGCGAACACGGCCATCACCTTGAGGAAGGTGCTGCGGAGGCTCATGCGTGACTCCTTGTGGGAAGGGGAGGACGGGGACCGTCCTCGGGTTTGGGAAGGATCAGCCCTTGTTGGCGCCGGAGGTGAGGCCCGAGATCATCCAGCGCTGGGCGAGGATGAAGACGACCGAGACGGGGAGGCCGGAGAGGATCGCGGCGGCGGCGAAGTCCCCCCAGAGGTAGTGCTGGGCATAGAGGAACTGCTTGGCCCCCACGGCCATGGTGAGCCGGTCCTGGCTGTGGAGGAGGACCGAGGCCACGGGGTATTCGTTGACCGCGCCGATGAAGGCCAGGAGGAAGACCACCATGAGGATGGGCAGGGCCATGGGCAGGAGCACGCGCCAGAAGGCCTGCCATGGCGTGGCGCCGTCCACCGTCGCGGCCTCTTCGATCTCAGGCGGAATGCTTTCGTAGAACCCCTTGATGATCCAGATGTGCAGCGCGATTCCGCCGGAATAGGCCAGCACGAGGGCCCAGTGGCTGTTCACGCCGATGGCCGGAAAGGCATGGCCGATCCGCGAGAAGATGGAGTGGATGGCCACCAGGGCCAGCACCGTGGGGAACATCTGCATGAGCATCAGTCCCGTCAGCGCGGCCTTCTTCCGTGCGAACTTCAGGCGCGCGAAGGCGTAGGCCGCGGTGGTGGATAGCAGCACCGCCACGATCGCCGACAGCGTCGCGACCTTCACCGAGTTCCAGAGCCAGTGCAGCACCGGCAGATCGGGCTGGATCACCCGGCCATCCACCGTCGTGACCGGCAGCCCCAGCGCGAAGCGCCAATGCTCGAGGCTGATGGTCTTCGGCACGAGGCTGCCTCCCGCGAAGTTGCCCGGCCGGAGGGAGATGGACACCACCATGAGCAGCGGGAAGGTGACCAGCGCACAGAGGAAGATCAGGAAGGCATGGGCGGCGAAGATCCGCCAACGCTGGGATTTGTCGATGACGATGGCCATGGCGTCCTCCTCTCAGCCCTTGTCCTGCTGGGAGATCTTCGTGGCACGGATCTGGATCAGCGCGATCGCCGCGACCATCAGGAAGACCACCGTCGAGATCGCCGCCGCAAGGCCGAACTTCTGCCCCGAATCCTGGAAGGCGATCCGGTAGGTGTAGGTGGCCAGGAGGTCCGTGGTGCCGGCCGGGACCGAGGTGTTGAGGTAGTCCGGCAGCCCTCCCGTCAGCAGGTTGACGAGCACCAGGTTGTTGAAGTTGAAGGCGAAGGAGGCGATCAGCAGGGGCGTCAGGGGCCGGATGATGAGGGGCACGGTGATCTTGAAGAAGTTGGTGATGGGCCCGGCCCCGGCCACGGCGGACGCCTCGTAGAGGTCGTTCGGGATCGCCTTGATGAGGCCCATGCAGACCACCATCATGTAGGGGAAGCCCAGCCAGGTGTTCACGATCAGCAGCATGGACCGGGCGAGGAAGGGATCCGAGAACCAGGTGGGGCTGAGGCCGAAGAGGCCATGGAGCACCAGGTTGATCTCCCCCGTGTTCTGGTTGAACAGCCCCTTGAACACCAGGATCGAGATGAAGCTTGGGATCGCGTAGGGCAGGAACAGCAGCAGCCGGTAGGCGCCCTTGAACCGCAGCGAATCCCAGTTGAGCAGCACGGCCAGCACCATGCCCAGCGAGGTGCAGAAGAGCACGGAGAGTGCGGAGAAGATGACCGTCCAGACGAAGATGTGGCCGAAGGGCTCCCGCAGGGAGGCATCGGTGAAGATCTGCGTGTAGTTCCGCCAGCCGATGTCCACCTGGAAGCCCGGTTGGACCTGCTCGCCGTCCGCCGTCTCGTAGAAGCCGGTCTTGAAGTCGGGCCGGAGGACGCTCTGGTCCTGGTTGTTGGTGAGACTCCCATCCGCGTTCCGGGTGTACTGGAGCCGTTGGGGCGCGAGCTCGTGCAGGCCGGTCATGCGGACATGGACGCCGCTGGGCAGCACCACCACCAGGTTCTTGAGGGCATCCTGGCGCTCGATGATCTCCCGGAGCGTCATCACCCCGTCCGGGACGGGCTCCTTGGTGGGAACCGCCGGCAGGGTCACCGCCGCCTGCTCTGCCGGTTCCGTCTGCTCCAGGGGCACGGGTCCGGTGAGGAAGGCGGCCCCGGTGTCGGCGTCTTCGAGGCGGATCCGCCACCGGCCCCCATCGGGGATCACCTCCGAATTGAACGTGGAGCCGTCCGCCCGGTAGGTCTCCTCGAGGAGGTACTGGGTCGCCCGCTTGAAATTGAGGAGGTTCTTCGAGCTGTAGTTGGTGAACCCGATGCGGATGGTGTAGAGCATGGGGAACACGACGAAGATGAGCGCCGCCCCGATGCCCGGGAAGAGGTACCGGTAGGCGTAGGCCTTCTGGGTGGTATAGATCCAGACGAAACAGGCCAGCGTCGCAAGCATCACGGCGGCGAGCAGCGCCTCGCCCATGGCATAGACCAGGGTGGTGACGTACAGCCCGGCCAGCCCCAGCGCGAGGATCACCGCGGGCAGAAGGAATCGCTTGAGGGCCTTGGGCATGGGCAGGCTCGTTCCGGAAGGCGGGTCGGGAGCCGGAGGGGAGCGGACCTTGCGGCCCGCCCCCCTCCGGGTGGATGGCTACTTCAGGATCCGCTTGGCGGCGGCGTCCAGGGCTTCCTTGGGGGTCTGCCGGCCCTCGGTCATGTTGTTCAGGGCGGAGACCATGGCGGCCCAGAAGCGGCCCATCTGCGGGTTGTTGGGCATCACCACGCCATCGCGGGCGCTGGCCATGGAGGTCTGGATGAAGGGGTCGTTCTTCATCTTCGCGTAGGCCGCCTTGCTGGCGGGGGCGCCGATGGGCACGTCGGCGTTGATGGTCTCGATGCCCTTCGGGCTCAGCATGTAGTTCTCGATGAACTCGCGGGCCACGTCCACGTTGCCGGCGCCGGAGGCGGCCTTGGTGATCATGGCGCCCATGTAGCCCACGAAGGGCCTGGAGGGCTTGCCGGCCACGCTGGGGATCTTCGCCACGCCAAAATTGATCTTGGCCTTGCGGAGGTTGTCCCAGGCCCAGGGTCCGCTGATCATCATCGCGATCTTGCCCTGCGCCACGCCGGCTTCCATGTCCGCGTAGGTGGCGCCCTTGGGCATCACCCCGGTGGAGACCATCTTCGTCAGCAGCTCGGCGCCCTTGAGGGCCCCGGCGTTGTTCACGCCCGTGTCCTTGGGATCATAGGTGCCATCGGCCTTCATCTTGAAGGCGTAGCCGCCGTTGGCGGCCAGCATGGGCATGGTGAAGTAGGTGTTGGTGTAGTCCCACAGGATGGCCTTCTTGCCCTTGGCCATCATGGCCTTGTCCAGGGCGAAGATCTCCTCGAAGCTCTTCGGCGGCGTCTTGACGAGCGCCTTGTTGTAGATGAGCGACACGGCCTCGATGGCGATGGGGTACGCCCAGACCTTCCCCTTGATGGTGAAGGCCTGCCAGGCGGCGGGATCGATATCGTCCTTGATCTTCTTGCCCGGCGTCACGGCGTTGATGACGCCGCTCTCGGCCCACTCGCCCACGCGGTCATGGGCCCAGATCCAGATGTCGGGCCCCTTGCCCTCCTCGGCGGCCTCCTGGAACTTCCCGGGGGCATCCTCGGGGTGCTCGACGATGACCTGCACGCCGGTCTTCTTCGCGAAGTCGTCGCCCACCTTCTGGAGGCCGCGGTAGCCCTTGTCGCCGTTGATCCACACGAGCAGCTTGCCCTTCTCGGCGGCCCGGGCCTGGATGCAGACTCCGGCGAGGAGGGCCATGGTCGTGACCGTCGCAAGCTTGCGGAGGTTGGATGGAATGCTCACGTCTGTCTCCTTTGATTGGCCCGAAGGCCCGGTTGAGCGGAAGGATCGGATCAGGGGATCCGGGGAAGGGTCCGGTCGTCCGGACCGAAGAGCAGGCAGTGCTTGGCGGGGAAGCGGAGGTGGGTCTCGTCGCCGGTCCGGAGGGGGGTCTCCGGCTGGGATTTGACGGTCAGCTGCCCGGTGCTGCCCGGCAGCTGGACGTAGAGGAAGACCGTGTCCCCCAGGTGCTCGGCCACGAGCACCGAGGTGCGGGCCGTGCCCTCCTCCGCGGCCGTGCCGGCGATGAGGCGTTCCGGGCGGATGCCCAGGGTGAGCGGCGTGCCCTCCGCGAGGCCGCGGGCGTCCGCGCCGGCGGGCAACCGCGTGCCGTCCTCGAGCCGGACCACAGCCCCGGCCTCGGTGGCCGAGACGAGGCTGCAGGCCAGGAAGTTCATCTTGGGCGAGCCGATGAAGCCCGCCACGAAGCGGTTCGCAGGACGGTGGTAGAGCTCCAGGGGGGAACCGACCTGCTCGATGCGGCCCTGGTTGATCACCACGATCCGGTTGGCCAGCGTCATGGCCTCCACCTGGTCGTGGGTGACATAGACCATGGTGGTGGCCAGGTCCCTGTGCAGGCGGGCGAGTTCCACCCGCATCTGCACGCGCAATCCGGCGTCGAGGTTGGACAGGGGTTCGTCGAAGAGGAACACGCCCGGCTTCCGGACGATGGCCCGCCCGATGGCCACCCGCTGGCGCTGCCCCCCCGACAGGGCCTTGGGGCGGCGATCCAGCAGGGGTTCGATCTGGAGGATCTTCGCGGCCCGGAGGACGGCCGCCTGGATTTCCGCCTTCGGCTGGCCGGCCAGCTTGAGCCCGAAGGCCATGTTCTCGGCCACGGTCATATGCGGATAGAGCGCGTAGCTCTGGAACACCATGGCGATGCCGCGCTTGGAGGGCGGGATCTCGTTCACCCGCTGGCCCCCGATGAACAGCTCCCCGCTGCTGATCTCCTCGAGCCCGGCGATGCAGCGCAGCAGGGTGGACTTGCCGCATCCCGACGGCCCCACGAAGACGACGAATTCGCCGTCCTGGATCTCCAGGTCGATCCCGTGGAGGATCTCCGTCTCTCCGAAGGATTTGCGCAGCGCGTTGAACTGGAGGTTGGCCATGGGGGATCCGGAGTCGAGGCGGGGTGGAGCCTGATGGATAGGCCTTGAGGGCCCGGGATGCAAGTCAGTGGAGGTCGCCGTGGAGGGTGCCCTGGAACCCGGCTCCCGCCAGGTAGAGCACGCGGAGGCCGTGGGCCGGGATCGCGGTGGCGGTGTAGCTGTCGCCGGACAGCGCCGTGACGCCCTGCAGGTCGCCGAGGATGGCCTGGACCGGCCCGTCCGCGGGCACGCCGAGGGCGGACAGCCCGGAGACGGTGATGGTCTGGGGAACCGCCGTGAGGTTCGCCACCACCAGCACCCGTTCGGTCCCCGCCGAGCGCAGGTACGCCAGGGCCTTGCCGGTGCCCACGTCGGTCGCCAGCGTGGCATAGCCGCCCCGCAGGGCCGGATAGGCCTTCCGGGCCTGGATGAGGTACTTGCACCAGCTCAGGATGGAGTCCGGCTGCTGGGACTGTGTGGCCACCTGGTTCCAGTCCATGGGCTGCCGCAGGTTGATGTCCGAACCCGACTGGCCGGTCATGCCGACCTCGTTCCCGTAGTAGAGGATGGGCGTCCCCGGGGACAGCAGGTTCAGGGCCTCGGCCAGGATGATCTCCGCCCGGTCGCCCCCGTACTGGGTGCCGGGGCGCGAGATCAGGTTGTCATGGTTCGAGTCGAAGGAGGCGGACTGGTAGCCCGCCGGATAGGTGCGCTGCTCGAACTCCCAGAGCGAGGTCACCTGCGTGGCGTCACCCTTGCTGAGGGTGTTGTAGATGGCCCAGGGTGCGCTGAAATCCAGGCACATGTGGAACTCGTTCGCGCCGTTCCCGTAGTAGGGCGTCACCCCCGAGGCGTCGTTCGTCCAGGCCTCGGCGATCATCGCCTTGCTGCTGTGCTTCGCGGAGTCGCCGCCGGGATGCGGGTGCAGGTCGCCGGCGTCGTACTCGTCCATGAGGCTGCGGAAGGCCTGGAGTTGCGCATGGGTGTCCGGCTGATCCGCGCCCTGGCCGGGCCCGGATTCGCAGAGGTAGCGCACCGCATCCACCCGCATGCCGTCGAAGCCCCGGTCCAGCCAGTAGGCCTCCACCTTCCGGAGTTCCGCCTGCACGGCGGGGTTGTACCAGTTGAGATCGGCCAGGGAGCTCACGCCGAAGGCCGTGTAGAAGTAGCCGTTGGCCCCCGGCTTCCAGACATCCTGGGGCGTGCCTCCACCCCAGGGGTAGCCCCAGCCCGCCTCGGGGGCGGACTTCCACACATACCAGGAATCCCGCGTGGCGCTGTTCGTGAACCAGGGATGCAGCGTGGAGGTGTGGTTCGGGACGAAGTCGAAGAGGAGGCGCATGCCGTGGGCGTGGGCGGCATCGATGAGGCTCTTCAGCTCGGCGCGGGTGCCGAACCGGTCGTTCACGGCGTAGTAGTCCGTCGTGTCGTAGCCGTGCATGTTGTCGCCCTTGTACCCGCACTCGAAGATGGGCGAGAGCCAGAGGGCGTTGACGCCGAGGGACTGGAGGTAGTCCAGCTTCCCCTGGATGCCGGGGAGGTCGCCGATGCCGTCCTGGTAGACGCCATCGGCGAAGGCCTTCACCCAGATGTGGTACACCACCGCATCCCGGTACCAGCCGGGCGCATTCTCCATCTGCTGCCCGGGGGCGATGGTCGTCGTGTCCA
>JAJYBX010000291.1 GCA_021778785.1 Acidobacteriota bacterium | reverse complement strand
CAGCGGCGACGCCGCCAAGCAGCTGATCGACGGGAAGGCCCCCCTGGTGATCATGGCCCGGGAGCTGTCCTCCACGGAGATGAAGGCCTTCCGCGACAAGTACGGCTACATGCCCATGCGCATGCCGGTGGGAATGGACGCCAACATCGTGTTCGTCAACAAGACCAACCCCCTCACCGCCATCACCATGGAGCAGCTGGACGCCATCTACTCCAGGACGCGGAAGGGCGGCGCCAAGGAGCCCGCCGCCACCTGGGGGGACCTGGGGGTCCGGGGCGAGCTGGCCAAGCGGCACGTCGACGCCTTCTCGCGCGGAGAGGGCTCCGCGGTGCGGTCCTCCTTCAAGGAGATGGCCCTGCAGAACGGGGAGTTCCGGGACGGCATCCAGGAGCGGGAGGACTACGAGTCCCTGACGGAGGCCCTCGCCACCAACGCCGCCGGGATCGGCTACGGCCCGCTGATCTGCTGGAACAACGCGGTCAAGATCCTCCCGGTGGTGCCCTACGACGGGAACGAGGCGCGCTACCCGACCCAGGAGATGGTGACCACCAGCCGCTACCCCATGACCCGGCTGTTCTACGCCTACCTGAACCGGGCCCCCGGGGCCGTGGTCCCGGCCCCCGTCAACGAGCTGGTGCACCTGATCCTGTCCCAGGAGGGCCAGAACGAGGTCGCGGACGCCGGCCTCCTCCCCGCCCCCGTGGAGTACCTGACCATCGCCCTGAAGCGCCTGAGCCGCTGAGGCGGTTCAGTTCTGGATGTAGGTCACCAGCTGCTCGATGGTGAACTGCTGGTCGGAGATGGTCTCCTTCACCAGGTCGCCGATGGAGAGGATGCCCAGCACCCGGTCGCCGTCCCCGAGGACGGGCAGGTGGCGGATGTGCTGCTCCGTCATCAGGGCCATGCACTCCTCGACGGTCTCGCCCAGGGTCACGCAGCACACCCTCTCGCTCATGATCTCCCGCACGGGGGTGTCCCGGGAGGCCTTCCCCTTGAGGGCGATCTTCCGGGCGTAGTCCCGCTCGGAGAAGATGCCCACCAGCCGCCCCCGGTCGAGCACCACCAGGGCGCCGATGTCGAACTCCGCCATCAGGGTGAGCGCCGTGAAGACCGAATCGTCCGGCCCCACCGAGACCAGGGGCTTCTTGCCGTCGATCAGCTGCTTCAGTGGCCGCATGCATGCCTCCTGCCCGGTGGGCCTGTGAGGGGGGTTGGGGATGGTGGCCCTGACTATACGTCCGGATCCCTCCGGCCGGAAGGGGCCGTGTTCCCCGACACTTCGTCAACTCCAGACCGGTGGGGCCCCTTGTCCCTGGTGGGATTCCCTCCCCATGGGTACCCTTTGTCAGGAACATTCGGGAGGCTTCCATGGCCGTCAACCTCAAGGGACGCAGCTTTCTCACCCTGATGGATTTCACCCCCCAGGAGGTGCGCCACCTCCTGGACCTGTCCCGGGACCTGAAGGCCAAGAAGCGCATGGGCGTGTTCAACTACCTTCTGAAGGGCAAGAACATCGTCCTGCTCTTCGAGAAGACCAGCACCCGCACCCGCTGCGCCTTCGAGGTCGGGGCGCTCGAAGAGGGCGCCCACGTCACCTTCCTGGATTCCGCCAGCTCCCAGGTGGGCAAGAAGGAATCCATCGAGGACAGCGCCAAGGTGCTGGGCCGCTTCTACGACGGCATCGAGTACCGCGGCTACAAGCAGGAGGTGGTGGAAGCCCTGGCCAAGCACAGCGGCGTACCCGTGTGGAACGGCCTCACGGACACCGACCACCCGACGCAGATCCTCGCGGACTTCCTCACCATCGAGGAGCACATGGCCAAGTCCCTGCACAAGGTGAAGCTGGTCTTCTGCGGCGACATCCGCAACAACATGAGCTACGCCCTGATGTACGGCGCCGCCAAGACCGGCATGCACATGGTGGCCCTGGGGCCCAAGGCCCTGGCGCCGGATCCGAAGGTGCTGGCCGCCGCCCGCGAGGCCGCGAAGGAGACGGGCGCCACCATCGAGGTGACGGATGATGTGGACGCGGCCGTGAAGGGCGCCGACGTGCTCTACACGGATGTCTGGGCCAGCATGGGCGAGGAGGACCAGATCCCCGCCCGCGTGAAGCTGCTGACCCCCTACAAGGTCACCATGGAGATGATCCAGAAGACCGGCAACCCCGACGTGAAGTTCCTCCACTGCCTGCCCGCCTTCCACGACTTCGAGACCAAGCTGGCCAAGGAGATGAAGGAGCAGGGCCACGACATCCGCGAGGTCACCGACGAGGTGTTCCGCAGCCGCCACAGCGTGGTCTTCGACGAAGCCGAAAACCGCATGCACACCATCAAGGCGGTGATGGTCGCGACCATCGGCTAAGGATCTCCACGAAGGGCACCAAGGCGCCTGCGGCGCACACAGGGCCCACGAAGGAACTTCAGGAAGTCGGTTCGGACACACCCTGGTTCCACCAGGGCGGGTGGAATGCGGCCCCGCGAGCCGGGTCTTGGTGCCCTTCGGCTTTCCCTTCGTGTCCTTCGTGGAGATCGGTTTCCCTCCTGCTATGGTGGTTCCACCTCATCCCATCGGAGCCCCCATGCGACTGGCGAAGTCCCTCGTCCTTCCGGCCCTCGTGGCCGTCTCCCTCTCCGCCCAGGAGCCCGGCATGGACGGGCTGTGGCACCGGACCCGGGTGGACGACATCCAGGCCGCCATCCAGGCCTGCACCGCCAGCATGAACTTCATCACGCGGCCCATCGCCCGGCACAAGCTGGCCAACGTGAACCCGGCCTACCAGAAGGTCACCCTCGCCATCACCCCCCAGCAGGTGTCGGTGAAGCTGGATGACCGGAACCCCATCCTCATGCCCGGCAATGGCCAGGAGGCGCCCTGGACCCGGGAGGACGGCGACAAGTTCCAGGTGGCCGCCCACCTCGCCCAGGGCCAGATCACCCAGACCTTCCGGAACGACGAGGGCGCCCGCACCAACGTCTGGCACCTGAGCCCCGACGGGAAGACGCTCACCCTCTCCGTGACCGTGACCAGCCCCCGCATTCCCAAGCCCCTGACCTACACCATGGCCTTCGGGCGCTGACGGGTCACTTCGTCAGCGTGATGGCGTCCAGCTCGCGTCCCCCGACGTCGAGCTGGCGCAGGCGCAGGGTGCGGCCATCCACGTCCACCTCGGTGAAGGAGTGCCGGTCGGAGACGAAGGCGCGGGTCCAGGGCTGCCAGGAGGGCCGCTCCGCGCCCTGCCCCGTGTCGTAGAGGTGGGCGCCGCCGGCCCCGGTGACGAGGTGGATGATCCCGTGGGGCCGGGTCACGGTCCTCCCGTCGAAGGCCGTGTCCACCGTGAAGCGGCCCTCGACCGGCTCGCCGCGACGGCCCACCTTCGTGGGCGCGAACCGCAGGGGCGCCGTGCGCTGGTAGTTGTGGACGTGGCCCGCGAAGACCAGGTCCACGCCGTACTGCTCGAGGATCGGGCTGAGGGGCCGCATCCACTGGTCCTCGAAGTGGCTGCGCGAGCTCTGGAAGAGGGGGTGGTGCAGGGCCATCACGCGCCAGGTGGCCCTCTGCGCCGCCTGCAGATCCGCCTCCAGCCAGGCCTTCAGGACCGGGCTCTCCCAGTCCGCGTAGGCGTTGGAATCCAGCACCGTCCAGTGCACGCCGCCGTACTCGAAGCTGTAGCTGGCCATGCG
>JAJYBX010000290.1 GCA_021778785.1 Acidobacteriota bacterium | reverse complement strand
CAGGGCCTGCCCGCCAACCGCTGGGTGACGCGCCTGGAGGCCAGCAGCCACGCGGAAGGCACGGTGTACGCCACCTTCAGCGCCTACCGGAACGACACGGCCGAGGCCCTGATCTTCCGGTCCACGGACTACGGCGCCACCTGGACCTCCCTCGCCGGCAACCTGCCGGCGGAGAACCTGAACGTGGTGCGGGAGGACCCCGCCAACGCGGACCTGCTCTTCGCGGGCTCGGACCTGGGCGTGTTCGCCAGCCTGGACGGCGGGACGCGCTGGGAGGCCCTGGGCGCGGACCTGCCCCACGTGCCCGTGCACGACCTGGCCATCCAGCCCCTGGCCCACGACCTGGTGGTGGGCACCCATGGCCGCAGCGCCTGGGTGGCCCCCATCGGGGCCCTGGAGGCGTTGACGCCCGCCCTCCGCGCCGAGGCGGCGCACCTCTTCGAGCCGGCCAAGGTGCAGGCCCAGGCCTGGTGGAAGGAGGACCGGCCCACCTGGTTCGTCACCCGGGAACCGAAGGCCGAGGCCTTCTGGTTCCACCTGGCGAAGGCCGGTGACGCCACCCTGACCCTGGCCGACGCCAAGGGGGTCGCGCAGCGCCGGTGGACCCTGAAGGGCGCCGCGGGCCTCAACCGCGTGGACTGGGACCTGCAGGTGGATCCCGCCCTGCGGAAGGGCCTGCCCCCGGGCCGCCGCCCCTTCGTGCTGGCGGGCGAGTACACCCTCACCCTGGAAGCCGCCGGGAAGAAGCTGACCGCCAAGGTCGCCGTGGAGAAGGCCAAGGACGCCCCGCCCAGCGACGACGACGAGGCGGAGGCCGGGCGCTGACGTCAAAAAGACCTCTACGAAGGACACGAAGACTCGACTTCGTGCCCTTCGTGGAGAGCCTTTTTCCGGGAAGGGCCGCCCTACTTCCGCAGCTTCATCAGGTCGAGGAAGATCACCAGGGCCATGAGGGAGGCCAGCAGGAGGAAGCCGCCAGTGAGGATCTTCTCCTTCAGGTCGAGGGAGAGATCCTTGCCGCGGACCCGCTCGAAGGCGAGGAGGGCCATGTGGCCGCCGTCCAGGGCCGGGATGGGCAGGGCGTTGAGGATGGCCAGCTGGAGGCTGATGGCCCCGCACATGAAGAGGAAGGTCTCCCAGCCGCTCTTGGCCGCCTGGCTGCCTTGGCGGATGATGCCGATGGGGCCGGCCACCTCGCCGCTGCGGGCCTGGAAGCTCACCAGCCGCTTGAGGAACTGGAACACCTGGCCCGTGAGGCGCCAGGTGGTGATCCCGGCGTAGCGGGCGCCCTCGAGCACGTCGCCCGGGCGGAAGGCCCGGCGCTCCAGGGGGATGGGCACCGGGAACTGGCTGAAGCCCAGGCGGCCCTTGCCGCCCTCCAGCCGGGGGGTCAGGTCCATGGCGAGGGGCTTCCCGTCGCGGACGAGGCGGAAGGGGATGGGCTGGCCGGGGTGGGCCTGGATGTAGGCCACGGTGTCCTCCCAGGTGGCGCCGGGGAAGACCAGGGGACCGATGGCCTGGATCTCATCGCCCGCCTTCAGCCCGCCCTGGGCAGCGGCGGAGCCGGCCGCCACCTCCACCACGGTCCAGGTCTCCTGCACCTTGGTCACCCGGGCCTGGCTGATGCCCACCAGGGTGAAGAGCACCAGGGTGGTGGTGAGGTTGGACAGGATGCCGCCGCTGTAGAAGAGCATGCGGCGCCACACGGGCTGCTTGAGGAAGCCGTAGGGATCCTCCGCGCCGGGTTCCTCGGGGTTGAAGCCCGCCAGCTTCACGTAGCCGCCCAGGGGCAGGGCCGCCAGCCGGACGTCCGTCTCCTTCCAGCGGAAGCCCATCAGGCGGGGCCCGAAGCCCAGGGAGAAGACTTCCACGGGCATGCCCATGCGCTTGGCGGCCAGGAAGTGGCCCAGCTCGTGGAGGAAGATGAGGCCGCCCAGCATGAGGACGGGCCCCCAGAACCCCACCCCCGGCCAGTGGAGCTGGACGAGGGCCAGGGAGCAGGCGGCGGAACCGGAAACGGCGGCGGAGCGGAAGGTCATGGACACCCGGAAGGCTGGCGGGCCGAAACCCACCCTTCAGCATGACGCCTCGCGGCAGCATCCGCATCCAGGACCTGGGCCAGGGAGGCCAGGGGGGCCGCCGGCAGGGCCTCCAGGGCGGCCCGATTGCAGGCCTGGATGTCCCAGAAGCCGATGCGCCGGGACAGGAAGGCCGCCACGGCCACCTCGTTGGCGGCGTTCAGGATGGCCGGGGCCGTCCCGCCCTCCCGGAGGGCCTCGAAGGCCAGGGCCAGGCAGGGGAAGCGGCCCAGGTCCGGGGGCTCGAAGGTCCAGGTGCGGCCCTCGGTCCAGGGGTAGGGCGGCACGGGGCCCGGCCGCTGGTCCGGGTAGAGGAGGGCGTACTGGATGGGCAGCTTCATGTCGTTGGCGCAGACCTGGAGCTGGTAGCTGCCGTCCTGGAAGCCCACCATGGCGTGGACCTGGCTCTGGGGGTGGACCGTGACGGCCACCTGGTCCGCCGTGAGCCCGAAGAGCACCGAGGCCTCGATGACCTCCAGGCCCTTGTTCATGAGGGTGGCGCTGTCGATGGTGATCTTGGGCCCCATCTTCCAGGTGGGATGGTTGAGGGCCTCCTCCACCGTGGCCGCCTGGATGCGGGCCAGGGGCCAATCCCGGAAGGGGCCGCCGCTGGCGGTGATGCGCACCTCGCGGATGGTGGCCGGATCGCGGCCGTCCAGGAGCTGGTGCAGGGCCGCGTGCTCGCTGTCCACGGGCAGCAGCTCGCCGCCGCCGGCCAGGGCCGCCGCGTGCATGAGGGCCCCGCCCACCACCAGGGATTCCTTGTTGGCCACGCAGACCCGGCGGCCGGCGCGCAGGGCCGCCTCGCTACTGGCCAGCCCCGCGCTACCCACGAGGGCGGCCACCACGGTGTCGGCCCCCGGGTGCAGGGCGCAGGCCAGCAGCCCCTCGGGCCCCCAGTGCAGGTCCGGCGCGTAGGAGAGCCGGGACCGCAGCCAGTCAGCGTCCGACCTCAGGCCCACGGACAGGGCCCGGGGCCGGAACGCCTCGGCCTGGGCCAGGAGCAGCTCCCGGTTCCTCCCCCCCGCCAGGGCAACGACCGCGAGCTCATCGGGATGGGCCCGGACCACGTCCAGGGTGGCGGTGCCGATGCTGCCCGTGGAGCCGAGGAGGGCGATGTGGCGCATGAGGAAAGGATCTCCACGAAGGACACGAAGAAGAGAAATGAGGGCACGAAGGAGGGATGGCCCGGGTCAGTTGACCATCCGGAGCCATTCCAGTTTCGGATGACGACCGAAATTCAGGAGCAGGCCCACGGGATGCCCGGTGGCCTTGAGGTAATTCAGGAGCTGGGCCCGATCGGCGTCGCCGAGACCGTCCGAGGCCTTGATTTCCACCAGGACCACGCCCAGGACCACGAAATCGGCGCGATAGGTTTTCTTCAGGGGCTCGCCCTTGTAGTGGATCTGGAGCAGGACCTCCTGCTCGAAGGGAAGGCCGGCCCGGCCCAGCTCCTTGGCGAAGGCCTCGGCATAGACAGCCTCCAGGAAGCCAGGCCCCAGCGCGCGATGGACTTCGATGGCTGCGCCGACGATGGCAAACACCTCGTCCTTGAAGCGCAGTTCATTCGTGTCCATTCGGCGCCTTCGTGTCCTTCGTGGAG
>JAJYBX010000289.1 GCA_021778785.1 Acidobacteriota bacterium | reverse complement strand
TGGGAGCGTCAACGGCACCTGTGGCGCCGCCTGGACCACGGCCCCGTCGCCGAGCAGGTGGAGGCGGCCAATGCGCAGCACTACGAGGTCCCCCCGGCCCTGTTCGGCTGGATGCTCGGGCCCCACCTGAAGTACAGCGCCTGCCTGTGGGAGCCGGGCACCACCACCCTGGCCCAGGCGGAAGCCGCCATGCTCGCCCTCACCTGCGAGCGCGCGGACCTGGCGGACGGACAACGCATCCTGGAACTGGGCTGCGGATGGGGCAGCCTCACCCTCTGGATGGCCGAACGCTACCCAGGGGCCCGCATCGTGGCCGTCTCCAACTCCCGGGATCAGGGCGCGCACATCCGCCAGCAGGCGGAGGCCCGGGGCCTGGCCAACGTGGAGGTCGTCACCGCGGACATGAACACCTTCGCCCCGGCGGGGACCTTCGATCGGGTGGTGAGCGTGGAGATGTTCGAGCACATGCGCAACCACCGCGAGCTGATGCGCCGCATCTCGGCGTGGCTGGCCCCGGGCGGGCGGCTCTTCGTCCACATCTTCACCCACCGGGAGCTGAGCTACCTCTTCGAGGCCAAGGACGCCGGTGACTGGATGAGCCGCGAGTTCTTCTCCGGCGGCATCATGCCCGCCGACGCCCTGCTGTTGAGGCACCAGGAGCACCTGCACCTGGAGGATCACTGGCGCGTGGACGGCACCCACTACCAGCGCACCGCCGAAGCCTGGCTCCAGAACCTCGATGCGCACCGTGCCGAGGTCCTGGACCTGTTCCGCCGAACCTACGGCCCGGACCAGGCTGCCGTCCGGTTCCACCGCTGGCGCGTGTTCGTCATGGCCTGCGCAGAACTGTGGGGCTGGCGCGGCCAGGACTGGCTGGTGAGCCACTACCGTTTCCTCAAACCAGAAACCCGCCCGTGATCTGCCCAGGTGGCCCGCGACATCCGTATCCAATGTCCTCCGGGAAAAACGCCCTGGGTGCTATAGGGAAAGAGCATCAATCCATCGCCTCTGGCGCCACCTCCCATGACCCCATTTGACCCCCATCCGACCCCCGATTCGACGCCATCTGCGCCGGACGCCGGCGACTGCAGGGCCCGGGCGTCGAATCGAATCGGGCTCGGTCGAATGGGCTCAAGCAGGCCCCTCAAGCCTCCAGATTCCCGGAGCCCCTCCGCCCCGACTTCGCCCGGGTGGCAACATGGTGACAAGCCCCTTCACCCCATCCCGAGAAACGCCTTATCCCACGCGGAATTCTGAAGTCGTCCGGAAAGTCTCAGACTACTGCTCATAACCCAAAGGTCGCAGGTTCAAATCCTGCCCCCGCTACCAAGTGAAAGGCCCGGCAACGCCGGGCTTTTCGCTTGGTAGAGGAAATGTGGGGATTTGAGCCTGCGAATGGCAGCCGGCCCGCGAGCGCGCCGCTCTGACAGCGCGCCCGGCGCTGTCAGAGCGGAATCAAGCGCGAGTGGTCGCCGGCAACTGAGGTTCAAATCCTGCCCCCGCTACCAATCGCACGGTGATGAAGCCCTTGATGCCACTCGGTTTCAGGGGCTTCTTGCTCTCCTGAGAAAGGTCCTGTGCGTCCTTGCAGATTCTATGTCAGGGTACCGGATTCCGGGGTGCGCTGCACATTTGCTGCACAACCCTGACCTGCACCTGAGTCCTCCCACCCGGGCCCTGCCTTCAGCCTTCCAATGGCTCTGGTGTCCAGGGTGTGGCCCCCTTCGCGGTCGACCTCTACCGCCGCACCGGGCACAGCTACGGCTATGCGTTCTACATCCTGATGAGGCCGTGACTCCCGTTCCGGACAGGCCCAGTCCTACTGGAAATCCACATCCTCTGGAAGCTCGTTGCGGTCCGCCTCCCCGGCCGAGGGGAAGTGGGCGGCCAGGCGTTCCCCCACCATGCGGATGCCCTCCACCAGGCCTTCGGTGAACGCACCCTTGCGGAAATGGGAGGAGAGGCAGGCCGACACGTCCTCCCAGAAGGCCTGCCCGACCTTCTCGTGGATGCCCGCGTCGCCCAGGACGGCGAAGCGCCTCCGGCTGGGCACCAGGAAGATGAGCACGCCATTGCGATCGGCCGTGTGCTCCATGCCGAGCCGGTGGAAGGCCCTGGCCGCGGTCTTCTCCACATTCCCCCAGAAGAAGGACGCCACGGACACCCGGATCTCCCCCGACGTGCGCCGCTCGGCGGCCTGGATGGCGGCCACCACCTGCGTCTGGTCCACGCACTTCCTCAGGCTCCTGCGGCTCATGCCCACCATGGGGACCCTCCGTCGCTCACCATGATCCCGACGCCCCGCCGCCGCCGGAGCGGCCGCCGCCTCCCGACCAGCCACCACCTCCGCCGGACCAGCCGCCCCCGCCTCCGCCGCCGCGACCCCCGGAGAGGATGTTGAACAGCAACCAGATCGCCAGGCCCGGGTGGGTGATGGCCAGGGCCAGGAACCCCAGGCCCAACACACCCAGGACGATCCACTGCCCGAGGCCGATCGGTGGGCCCTCCCGCCGGCCCCGGTCCCGGGACTGGCCGGCGGACGCGTCGCCACCCACCACCTTCAGGATGCGATCCACCCCCGCATTGACGGCCCCATCGGCGTCCCCGGCCGCGAGCCGGGGCAGGATCGTCTCCCGGATGATCCGCGAGGCCACGAGGTCGGGCACCTGGCCCTCCAGGCCGTAGCCCACCTCCATGCGGACCTTCCGGTCCTCCGTGAAGACGAAGAGCACCAGGCCGTCATCCAGGCCCGCGCGGCCCACCTTCCAGGCGGCGAAGGCCCGCACGGTCCAGTCCTCCAGGGGATCGCCGCCGGTGGTCCGCCCGATCCACACCAGCACCTGATGGCCGGTGCCGGCCTGGTAGGCCTTCAGGCGCAGGTCCAGCCCTTCCCGCGCGGCCGGGGAGAGGAGGCTGGGACCATCGGTCACCCAGCGGGTGGGCGGGGGCGGCAGCGCCGGCTGGGCCCCCAGGCACAGCCCGCCCCAGAGACCCGCGATCAGACCGATGAGGACAAGGAGTCGCCGCATGGGCGCGGCGGGCTAGAAGGCGACCTTGGGCGCCGTCTCGGCTCCGGCCTGGGCCTTGAAGTAGGGGCGTTCCCGGAAGCGGTCTCCGAAGAACCCCGCCAGCAGGACCGTCGGGAAGCTGTTGCGGCGCGTGTTGAAGGCCTGGGCCGCCTGGTTGAAGCGCATGCGCTCCACGGCGATGCGGTTCTCGGTGCCCTCCAGCTGGGCCTGCAGATCCCGGAAATTCTGGGTGGCCTTGAGGTCGGGGTACTTCTCCACCACCACGAGCAGGCGGGAGAGCGCCGAACCCAGGCCGTCCTGCGCCTGCTGGAACCGGGCCATGGCCTCGGGGGAGGCCGGGGCCTGGCTGCCCACGGAAACCTGGCCAACCTTGGCCCGGGCCTCGGTCACAGCCAGGAAGGTGTCCTTCTCGAAGGCCGCGGCGCCCTTCACCGTCTCCACGAGATTCGGCACCAGGTCCGCCCGCCGCTGGTAGACGTTCTCCACCTGGCCCCACTGGGCGTCCACGGCCTGGCTGAGGCTGTTCAGGGCGTTGTAGGCCCCCATCGTCCCCAGGCCCAGCACCACGACCAGCAGCACCACCAGCCCGCCGCACCCCAATGCGATCTTTCCGCCCAAGCCCATGGTTCCTCCCGATGGAAGCCCCGTCAGGATACT
>JAJYBX010000288.1 GCA_021778785.1 Acidobacteriota bacterium | reverse complement strand
CAGGGCCCCGGGTATGGCCACCCGTCCTCCTGAGACGAGGACCTTGCCTGTCAGGGTGCCCTCCGCCCAGAGCGCGGTCCCGACCAGGAGCCACACTCCGAACAACAGACGGAAGAACGCGTTGAACCGACGTGCGATGTGTCGCATAGGAACCTCCTCGGGCCACCTGGCCCGCAGTCCATTGCCTGGTTTTCCGTCCCTCAGCCCACACACCGCGTCGTCGAAGCATCCGGATATCGACGCGGGGGCCGGGGCCTTGTCCGCGCTGGGACCTCTGCGACACATTCCGGGGTGTGTCATGGGGCCACCATGCGTGCTTGAAGTGGTGAGCGAGTGAATCATTCACCACTTGTAAATGTCCATCAAAAAAATCAAGATTTAAGTTTTTTTTCAAAGGACGTGCTTATCCAACTTACATTGCGACACGATCAACACGTACCCATCTCGACTCTGCAATGCTGAATCCATGCTGAATGTCGCCGGCCTCCCCAGCCCCCTCTGGGTCCTCGGAACCGGTACCGGCGTGGGTAAGACCCACGTCTCCGGCCGCATCGCCCGCGCCTGGTCGGCCCTGGCCCCCGTGGCCTACCGGAAGCCCTTCCAGACGGGGGTGGACCGGGCCGACCATCCCGAGGCCGATGCTTCGGCCGTGCGCGGCCCGGGCATCAGCGCCGAGAGCCACGTCCTCCTGGAAGCCCCCCTCTCGCCGCTCGCGGCTGCCCGGCTCGAGGGCCGGACACTGGATCTGGACGCCACCGCCGCCTGGTGCCGCCGGCCCGCGGAAGGGCGGGTCCTCCTGGAGGGCGTGGGCGGACTCATGGTGCCCCTCGCGCCGGGCATCCATTTCCTGGCCTGGGCCTCGAACTGGGATGCCCCGCCCGCCCCTTCCGTCCCCGGAAGCGCCTCGGGCGCCTGCCTGCGGCCTGCGGACCGGGGCCGCATCCCCTGCGTGCTGGTGGCCCTCGCGGGCCTGGGCACCCTGAACCACACCCTGCTCTCCGCCGAGGCCCTCATGCTTCGCGGCTGGCGCATCGAGGCGGTGATCCTCAATCCGGGCGCCGATGGCACCGGGGCGGCGGCGGCCGCGGCGAACGCGGCCATCCTCCGCGAGTTCCTCCCCGTCCCCGTGGAGGTGCTGGACTGATCGCCGACCCCAGGAAGCGGGCTGGCGCAGAACGCGCCGGCCCGCTCCGGGTTCACTGCCTTCACATCTCATCGGGCGCCACGGTCAGGTAGATCCCGGCCCAGCCGGCCTCCTCGGTGCCCATGCTCACGGTGATGGCGAGGGCGTTGCCCCGGAAGCCATCCCGTTCGATGCCCATCGCCGTCACGGGGAGGTGCTCCTGCGTGAGGGGATCGACGGCGGCCGGATCGATGAAGAACCCATCCATGCCGGTCTCGACCAGGGTCGCGATCTCCCGGTCGTTCCCCGGGCCCTTCCGGAGGTAGAGGCCATCGACCGGCCCGACATAGGCCCCATCCACCACCTGGCCCTTCCGCGCCTTGAAGGCGGCGTGGAAGGTCCGGTCGATCAGGGAGCCGTCCACCAGCCCGGACACCGCCACGAAGGAGGCGGAGCGCCAGCGGGCCGCCTCGCCGGTCTCGTCGGACTCACCCACGCCGGGGACGCGGCCCGAGAAGTTCCAGAAGACGAAATCGTCGAAGTGGTCGGGCGACTTGGCCACCGCCCGCGTCGATCCGGTGAGGATGTCATGGACGAAGATGCCCTGGTGCACCGGCACGGTGGTCGCGAAGCCGTCGGGATAGGTCGCCTTGCAATACGCGAGGAGATCCTTGTTCCCATCCGCGGGGCATTGGAGGACCAGGCTCGTGACCTCCGTTCCCCAGGCGCCCCAGAAGGCGATGAACCGCCCATCGAAGGAGACGCCCTCGCCCAGCTTGTTGAACCCGACGCCCTTGTCCTCGCCGGGGACCTGGCCGCCGATGCGGACCAGGGGGACGAGCGGCGGATTCGCCCAGAGGAGCGGCGCCAGGTAGATGCCGCCCTTGGTGGGATGCTCCTCATTGTCGAAGCCGGCGAACACCGCGAAGAGGCCGGCCGCGCTTGGCGGAGCGGTGGATCCGAACCGCGTGGTGGTGCCGGGGATGCGCGTGTCGGTATTCGCAATGGGGAGGACCGGCCGGTCGCCGCCCGCGGGCCCGACCGGATCGCCGCCGGTTTGCGGGATCGCCGCGTTCTTCAGGTGCCGGAAGTAGACGCCGGTCTTGCCGAGGGTGGCGCCCGGGTTGTTCGGATCGGGCACGGTGTAGTTGCCCTTGAACACGAGTGTGGCGCCGAGGGTCACGGCGGGGGAGCCGGGGAAGACATCGAACTTGAGCCCCGGATGTCCAGGCACCGCGAAGAACCCGAGGTCGGGCGCTCCGCCCATGTTGCTCGCACCGAGGATCAGCGGCCCGAAGGGGTTGGTGTAGAGACCCGTGGTTCCGACCCGTGTCTCGGTGCCGTCCGGCAGCAGGTACTTCCACGTCGGCTGATGGTTCCCGCGGGTGGCGATGGTGTTCGAGCGCATGTCGATGCGGGGGATCGAGGGGGGCTCGATGAACATCGATTCGAGGTTGTTCGGCTGCGGCACCAGGGTCTTGCGGTCGAAGACCGTCACCAGGGGCGTCCCCTGGGCCATGTCCCGGGTGAAGACGCCATGGGCGGGCTCGCCGCCCTGGCCGCCCTTGCTCCGGCCGCGGAACACGACCAGCCGATCCATGTTCAGGGAGGGCTGGTTGTAGCTGTTGAACTTCCGGGCGTCACCCGGAACCGTTTCACCGTTGTTCACCACCACCTGCCAGTCGAAGGGCGGCGCGGCGCTGGCCAGCGCCGACGCCCCCAGGACCAGCAGGAACATTCGCAGCGTATTCGTGCTCATCGGAAGATCTCCTGGCCCGTGTCACCGGGTCCGGACGGGGAGACCGGGCCCTTCCTCCCCTGTCCGGCCTTGCGCCTGACGCGTGATGGTTCGAGTCCCTTCAGCGGACCCCGGGAACCGTGGACCTGGTACCGGATCGCCGCCCGCGGGCGGGCCACACCGGACCTCGACGTGGCGGATGGAGCCCGCCTGCACTGCGACTTCGCCGACACCTTCCGGGTTCGTGTCATGGGTCCTGCCTGGAGTCAAAAGACGTGGTGAGCGAGTCAATCACCGGACCTTTGGATCTGTCCACGAGAAAAGATGATCTTTGCGTCTTTTTTCAAAGGACGTGAACGTCCAACTTACACTGCGACACGATCCATCCATGCCCAGCCACCTCCTGCGATGCTGATGCCATGCCGACGCCCCTGCCCCCCGACTGGACCGAACGCCTGGCCCTGGACCGCGCCCACGTCTGGCACCCCTTCACGCAGATGAAGATCCACGAGGCCGATCCACCCGTCCCCGTGATCGGCGGCGAGGGCTGCGATCTCCTGCTGGCCGATGGGAACCGCGTGCTGGATGGCATCTCCAGCTGGTGGACCTGCCTGCACGGCCACAGCCATCCCCGGCTCATGGGCGCCCTGGAGCGCCAGGCGGGGAAGCTGGACCACGTGATCTTCGCGGGCTTCACCCACGAACCGGCGATCGAACTGGTGACGCGGCTCCGCCCGAAGCTGCCCCCGAACCTCACCCGGGCCTTCTTCTCCGACAACGGCAGCACCGCCGTGGAGGTGGCCCTGAAGATGGCCTTCCAGGCCCAGCTCCAGCGCGGCGAGAGGGGCCGCATCC
>JAJYBX010000287.1 GCA_021778785.1 Acidobacteriota bacterium | reverse complement strand
CACGCCATCGCCATAGCTCACCGAGCGCTGGCTGTTGTTCTCGCCGGTGCCCACCCACACCGTGAGGGGATCCTTCGGATCAAGGGTCACGCAGCCGAGGGAGTACGAGCCCTCCCCGTCGAAGATGGGCGTCCAGGTGGTGCCGCCGTTGGTGGTCTTCCAGAGCCCCCCCGAGGCCGCGGCCACGTACCGGGTGTCCGGGTGGGTGGGATCCACGGCGAGGTCGATGACCCGGCCCGAGGTGAGGGCGGGACCGATGTCGCGGAAGGCCAGGCCTTCGAAGGTGGCGGCCTTCCAGGGGGAGGCGGGCTGCTCCCTGGCGGGGGGCGCGGCCAGGACCGGCGCGGCCAGGAGGACCGTCAGGACGGGAAGGGACAGGGCGCGGGACACGGATGCCTCCTGTTGCGAGGGGTATCCCCCATCATGCCCGGCCTCCCGGCCCACAGGTAGGGGGAGCCTACATTGGAGGCATGGATGCCTCTCTGGTCCCCCGGAACGCCACCCTGGCTCTGGAGAGCCCGGCGGGTCCCCTGCTGCTCAGAGCGGAGTATTTCCAGGGCCAGATCGACTTCCGCGCCTTCGGGGCCCGCCATCCCCATCACCGCATCCTCTCCACCAATCCCCTGGTGCTGGAGCCCGAGGCCGGTACCTGGGTGTACCTCTCCCGCTTCGGGGCCGTGGTGTTCTGGAATGCCTCCGCGGCCGTGGTGGAGGCCGTGCTGCGGGACCTGGCCGTCCTGCCCGGCATCGGGGCGCGGGTGGAGGCCGCCCGGGACGACCTGCGGGTGCACCTGGGGGCGGAGACGGACGGCGTGACGTTCTCCGAGGTGTGGTTGCGGGAGCTCACCCTCGACAAGCTCAAGATCGTGTCCCTGGCCCTGGCCCAGAGCGTGGCTCTGGATTCCGTGGAGGATGAGGTCAGCCGGGCCCTGGACCGCTTCCAGCCCGTGGTGCAGGCCCTGCGCGCCGAGGGCCGGCTGGTGTTGGGGCAGCGGGAACTGCTGCGCACCGTGGGCTTCGCCATGGCCGTGCGGGCCGCGGTGCTGGACACCCTCACCCTCTTCGACGACCCGCCGGAGACCTGGGAGAGCGAGGCCCTGGCCCACCTCGACGGCGCCCTCTTCGACCAGTTCGACCTGGAGGAGCGGCTTTCCGCCGTGAACCAGAAGGTGGCCTACCTCCAGGATGCAGGTTCCACCGTGCTGGATGTACTGGCCCATCGGAAGGACCAGCGCCTGGAGTGGATCATCATCGTCCTCATCCTGGTGGAGGTGGTGCTCTTCGTCTGGAAGGAATTCCTGGTGCGGTAGCGTGACTCCGGTCACGGGGCGAAGGGAATCCAGGGGGCCCGTTATAGAGTGGAGGGGCGTGTCTCCATGGATGGGGCGCGCCTGGAGGTCCTGTGGACGCACTGCTCGAATCCCTCGAACCGAAGACCCTCTGGTCCTACTTCCTGGAACTGTCGAAGATCCCCCGCGGATCCAAGAACGAGCAGGCGGCGGCGAAGTGGGTGCTCGACCAGGCCCGGGCCATGGGCCTCGAGGCCCAGCAGGACGCCATCGGCAACGTCATCGTCCGCAAGCCCGCCACGCCCGGCCGGGAGAAGGCCCCCATCACCGTGCTCCAGGCCCACGTGGACATGGTCTGCGAGAAGAACGAGGCGACGGAGCACGACTTCACGAAGGATCCGATCCAGGTGTGGCGGGACGGCGACCTGCTCCGCGCGAAGGGCACCACCCTCGGCGCCGACAACGGCATCGGCGTGGCCTCGGCCATGGCCGTCATGGCCGCCAAGGACATCCCGCACGGCCCCCTGGAATTCCTCATCACCATCGACGAGGAGACGGGCCTCACCGGCGCCGGCAACCTCCAGCCCGGCCTCCTCAAGGGCAAGTACTTCCTGAACCTCGACAGCGAGGAGGAGGGCGATCTCACCATCGGCTGCGCCGGCGGCATGGACACGGTGGCCACCCGGAAGATGAAGATGGTGGCCGTAGCCGCGGGCGCCCGCCCCTACCGCCTGAAGGTGCTGGGCCTCAAGGGCGGCCACTCCGGCGTGGAGATCCACCAGGGCCGGGGCAACGCCCTGCGCATCCTGGGCCAGATCCTCTTCCGCCTCGTGCCGGAATTCGGCCTGCAGGTGGGCGAGTTCCACGGCGGCAACAAGCGCAACGCCATCCCCCGCGAGGCCTCCGCCACCGTGTTCCTGGATCCCGCGAAGGAAGGCGCCCTCAAGGCCGCCCTCGCGAAGGAGCAGAAGATCGCCCAGGACGAACTGGGCGCCTTCGATCCCGGCCTGCACTTCGCGTTCGAGCCCGCCGCCGAGGCCCCGGAAATGGCCTTCGCCCCCGGGGACACCCAGGCCGTGGTCGACTACCTCTTCGGCATGGTGCATGGCGTGGTGGCCATGAGCCCGGACATCCCGGACCTGGTCCAGACCTCCACGAACCTGGCCATGATCGCCACCCGGGGCACCGAGGTGGAGGTCTGCCTCAGCCACCGCTCCTCCGTGGAGGCCTCCAAGTTCGTGGTCGCCGACCGCGTCGAGGCCCTCTCCCGCCTGGCGGGCTTCGAGACCACCCGCGGCGACGGCTACCCCGGCTGGAAGCCGGAGCCCAAGGCCTCCCTCGTGAAGGTGGTCAACGGCGTCCACGAGAAGACCTTCGGCAAGCCCATGGCCATCAAGGCCATCCACGCCGGCCTGGAGTGCGGCCTCATCGGCGAGAAGTATCCGGAGATGGAGATGGTCTCCATCGGGCCCAACATGTGGGACGTCCACACCCCCGACGAGAACGTGAGCATCCCCTCCGTCGCCGCCTTCTGGAAGCTGCTGGTGGCGATCCTGGCAGCCGTGTAGCTATTTCACGGCGAGCAGGTCGACCTCGAAGATGAGCCTCGCGTGGGGCGGGATGTCCTCGCCCGCCCCACGCGCGCCATAGCCCAGGGCCGCCGGGATGAAGAGCATGCGCTTCCCGCCCACCCGCATCGTCGCCACGCCCTCGTCCCAGCCCTTGATGACCCTCCCGATGCCGATGGGGATGGTGAGGGGTTCGCCCCGGTCCAGGGAACTGTCGAACTTCTTCCCCTTCCGGTCCCCCCGGGCGGCCAGCCAGCCCGTGTAGTGCACCACGCAGGCCTGGCCCCGCAGGGGCATGGGCCCGGTGCCCACCACCAGATCCTCGTATTCCAGTCCGCTGGGCGTCGTCACCTTCACGGGCGCCTTCGCCCGGGGCTTCGTCCCGGCACCGAGGGGCGAACCCAGGATCATCAACGACAGGAAGAGGGCGGTTCGGGACACGGGACCTCCAGAGGAAACCGCGAGTGTAACGGAAGGCTGGCCTGTCCTGACCGGATTGAACCATTCGCCCGCTCGCGGCATCCAACAGACCAGAGCCCCCTGCCATTCCAGGCAGTCGCCCTTTGAAATCCGCCGGAGGACCCATGCCGCCCGGAAACCTGCGACCCAAGCCCACCACCCGCGTGGTCGAGAAGACCACCGTCCAGGCCTGCATCACCATCGCCCGGTCCATCGAGCAGTCCCGCCAGCTCGCCGGCGACGCGAGCGGCTCCGACGCCGCCCACCAGGTGGCCGAGGCCATCCGGAGGGAACTGCTGGAGGCGGCGGGGTGGCATTGAGGGGGCCGCGCCGCCCGCCTGGCCCGCGCCTCACGTCCGCCTGAAAGGTGCCGGATCACCCTCCGACGGGGTCGGATGAACCG
>JAJYBX010000286.1 GCA_021778785.1 Acidobacteriota bacterium | reverse complement strand
GCGCAGGGCCGCGCCCCGGCCGCGTATGAGCACCACGGCGGCGATGGTGAGGGCGGCCACCAGGCTCCGGGCCCCGGCGATCTGCAGGGCCCCCAGGGGCAGCACCTTGATGAAGAGGCCGCTGGAGCTCCACAGCAGCGCCGCCGCGGCCACCAGGGCCGCGCCGCGACGGGGGTTCTCGATCGCTTCCATCGGTCCATTGGACCACGGGCGGCTTGTGACCCCGGTTCGTCCGCCCCGGACCTACCCTTCCGGCGGGAGGTCCCCATGTGTCTCGGCGTGCCCGGCCGCATCCTCGACCTGCAGGAGGGCCCCCTGCGCCTGGGGCGGGTGGCCTTCGGCCCCACGGTGAAGGAGGTGAGCCTGGCCTGCGTGCCCGAGGCCATCCCCGGCGAGTGGGTGGTGGTCCATGCCGGGCTGGCCCTGGAGCGGCTGGACGAAGCCGAGGCCCGGCGGGTCTTCGAGAGCCTGGCGGAGCTGGAAGCCGGCTGGGGCGAGCGGCCATGAAGTTCGTCGACGAGTACCGGGACGGTTCCGCCGCGCGCACCCTGGCGGAGGCCATCCGGCGCAAGGTGACGCGGCCCTGGACCCTCATGGAGGTCTGCGGGGGCCAGACCCACGGCATCGTGCGCTACGGCCTGGACGAGCTGCTGCCGCCGGAGGTGAGCCTCCTCCACGGGCCCGGCTGCCCGGTGTGCGTCACCCCCGTGGCGATCATCGACCAGGCCCTGGCCATCGCGGCCCGGCCCGGGGTCACCTTCTGCTCCTTCGGGGACATGCTGCGGGTGCCGGGCAGCGCGGAGGATCTCTTCGCCGTGAAGAGCCGCGGCGCCGACGTGCGCGTGGTGTACTCGCCCCTGGATGCGCTGGCCCTGGCCCGGGAGCTGCCGGGCCGCGAGGTGGTGTTCTTCGCCGTGGGCTTCGAGACCACCGCCCCCGCCAACGCCCTGGCCGTGGCCCAGGGGGAACGGGAGGGCCTGGCGAACTTCTCCATCCTCGTATCCCACGTGCGCGTACCCCCCGCGCTGGAGGCCATCCTCGCCTCGCCCCGGCGGCGGGTGGACGGCTTCCTCGCCGCGGGCCACGTCTGCGCCGTCATGGGCACGGAAGAGTACGTGCCCCTGGCCGCGAAGCACCGCGTGCCCATCGTCGTGACCGCCTTCGAGCCCGTGGACCTCCTCCAGGGCATCCTCATGGCCGTGAGCCAGCTCGAGGAGGGCCGGGCGGAGGTGGAGAACCAGTACGCCCGCCTGGTGCAGGCCGGCGGCAACCGGCCCGCCCAGGCCCTCATCGGGGAGGTCTTCCAGGGGGTGGACCGAACCTGGCGCGGCATCGGCCCGATCCCCGACAGCGGGCTCGGCCTGCGCCCGGCCTACGCCGCCTTCGACGCTGCCCGGCGCTTCGGCGTCGAGGGCGTCGGCGGGCCCGAGTCGGCGGCCTGCCAGAGCGGCCTGGTGCTGCAGGGCCTGCTGAAGCCCATGGACTGCCCGGCCTTCGGGAAGGCCTGCACGCCGGACCACCCTCTGGGCGCCACCATGGTGTCCGCCGAGGGCGCCTGCGCCGCCTACTTCCGCTACCGCCGCTTCGAGCCCGTGGAGGCCCCGTGAGCCCGGATCCCTTCGCCCTGGCCTGCCCCCGCCCCCTGCGGCACGACACCGTCCAGATGGCCCACGGGGGCGGCGGCCGGCTGATGAAGGAACTCATCGAGGGCGTCTTCCTCCCGGCGCTGGGGACCGATCCCCAGGGCCTGCACGACAGCGCGGTGGTGGAGGCCGGAGGCGCCCGGCTGGCCTTCACGACGGACGGCTTCGTGGTGCATCCCCGGCGCTTCCCCGGCGGCGACCTGGGCGAGCTGGCCGTGTACGGCACGGTGAACGACCTGGCCATGGCCGGCGCCCGGCCCCTGGCCCTTTCCGCGGCCTTCATCCTGGAGGAGGGCCTGCCTTTCGACGAGCTGGCGGGGCTGGTGGCCTCCATGAAGGCGGCGGCAGACCGCTGCGGCGTGCGCATCGTCACGGGGGACACCAAGGTGGTGGACCGGGGCAAGGCTGACGGTGCCTTCATCACCACGACGGGCCTGGGCCTGGTGCCGGCCGGCGTGGAGGTGCATCCCCGCCGGGTGCGGCCGGGCGACGCGGTGCTCGTCACCGGGGACCTGGGCCGCCACGGCATCGCGGTGATGTCCGTGCGGGAGGGCCTGGCCTTCGAGACGCCCATCGCCAGCGACTGCGGGCCCGTGCACCACCTGGCCGCGGCCCTGCTCGACGCCGGTCTGGACATCCACTGTCTCAGGGATCCCACCCGGGGCGGTCTGGCCTCCGTGCTCAATGAGATCGCCACCGCGGCGGGCGTGGCCATCGAGGCCCGCGAGGACGCCGTGCCCGTGGACGAGGCCGTGGCCGCCGCCTGCGAGATCCTGGGCCTGGATCCCCTCTACGTGGCCTGCGAGGGCCGCATGGTGGCCTTCCTGCCCGGGGCCCAGGCGGAGCGGGCCCTGGCCCTGTTGCGGGCCCATCCCGAGGGCGCCGGGGCCGCGGTGGTGGGCCGGGTGGTGGAGGGGCCCGCCGGCCGCGTGACCCTGCGCACGACCCTGGGCACCGCCCGGCTCCTGGACCTGCTCAGCGGGGAGCAGCTGCCGCGGATCTGCTGAAGCCGGGCTTCAGACCAGCAGCCGCCGCCAGCCGCTGAACTGGACGGGGCCTTCGAGTCGCACGATGGCCCAGCAGTCCCCGCCGGGATCCGCCGCGGGCCGGTGGAAGGTGCCGGGGCCGTGGGCGATCCAGTCGCCGGGGTGCAGGTGGGCCGGGCCGTCCTGGAGGCCCCCGGCCAGCAGCAGGGTGGTCTCCGTGCCCAGGTGCCGGTGGGCGGGGAAGGCGCGGCCTCCGGGGAGCCGGACCAGGTGCAGGGCGGTGCCGGAGATCGGATCCTTCAGTACGCGGGCCGCTTCGCCGCCGCCCAGGCCCCGACGCACCCGGCGCCACTGGTCTTCCGGCGGCAGCAGGGCCAGGAGGCTGCGGGGCAGGGGCTCGCCATCGGCCTCCAGGGCCGCGTCGGACCCGTGGCGGGCCCGGCAGGCGCCGCACCAGCCCAGGTGGAGGCGGAGCAGCAGGGCCGCAAAGGGATCGCCTTCCGGCTGGAGGGCCGCCCAGTCCGTGGGGTCCGGGTGGAGCCGCGGGCCCTGGGGCAGGCTGCCCTGGCGGAGGGCGCCGAGGGCTCCGGCGAGGGCACGTTCCGCGGAGGAGGTAGAGGTCCCGGCCGGATCCTCCTGCAGAAGGCCCCGGAGCAGGGCCGGGGTGCGCCGCAGGGACCGCAGGAAGGCCCGGCAGGGGGGGCACAGGCCCAGGTGGAGCCGGACGCCGGTCCAGGCCAGGGGGCCCAGGGCCCCTTCGTCCAGGTCCGTGAGGAGGTCGGTGACCCGTGCGCAGGTGGGGATGCCGATCATGAAAGGCTCCCCTTCGGGGCCGGCGCGAAGTCCGTGAGGAGGGCCCGCAGGGCCAGGCGGGCGCGGTGGAGCCGCTGGCGGACGAGTTCGCGGGAAATCCCCAGGTGGCGGCTGATCTCGTCGGAGTCCCAGCCCTCCAGGTCCTTGAGGACGAAGACGGCGCGCTGGTCGTCGGACAGGCGGTCCAGGCCCGCCTGCACCCTCGCCTTCAGCTCCTCCGACTCCGCTCGCACCAGTGCCTCCGCCTCCTCGCTCCAGGCGAGGACCGCATCCATGTCCATGT
>JAJYBX010000285.1 GCA_021778785.1 Acidobacteriota bacterium | reverse complement strand
CCCGTGCTGTTCAACGCCATCAGCGGCCTCACGGAGCTGGTGCGGGAGGATCCGGAGGCCGCCGAACGGGCCCTGGTGAGCCTGGCGGATCTCCTCCGCAGCCTGCTGGACCACGGCGCCCGGCCGGCCGCGCCCCTATCCCTGGAGCGGGAACTGGTGGAGCGCTACCTGGCCCTGGAGCAGATCCGCCTGGGCCGCCGCCTCCAGGTGGACTGGCGCTGGGACCGGGATCTCGAATCGGCGGAGGTGCCGCCCCTGCTCATCCAGCCCCTGGTGGAGAACGCCCTCAAGCACGGCATCGCCCCCAGCCGCACCGGCGGCGAGGTGCGCATCGGCCTGCGGGCCGAGGGCGGGGACCTGGAGCTGGAGGTGGCCAACACGGGGCTTCCCCTGCAGGAGGACGCGCCGGAGGGCGTGGGCGTCCGCAACCTCCGGGAGCGGCTGGTCCTCCTGGGGCTGCCGGTCTCGGCCTTCACCCTGGTCCGGGACGGGGACTGGACCCGGGCGCGCCTCCGCCTGCCCCGGCCGGGGGCCCGGGCATGAGCGCCCCCCTGCGCGTGCTGGTGGCGGAGGACGAGCCCTACAACCTCCGCCGGCTGTCCCGCCTGCTGCGGGAGCAGGGCTGCGAGGTGGTGGCCGAGCTGGAGGATGGTCCGGCCGTGCTGGAGTGGCTGGACCAAGGCGGGGCGGCGGACGCCCTCTTCCTGGATATCCAGATGCCCGGCCTCTCGGGACTGGAGGTGGCTGGCGAGGCGCCGCGGGGCCTCCCCATCGTCTTCGTGACGGCCTTCTCCGAGCATGCGGTCCGGGCCTTCGAGCAGGCCGCCGCGGACTACCTGCTGAAGCCCGTCACCGCCGAGCGCCTGGGCCGCACGTTGGAACGCCTGCGGGAGCGGCGGCCCGTAGAGGGTGCGGCCCCGGCCCGGGCCGCGGGCCCGTTCCGCTACGCCGTGCGGGCCGGGGAGGGCCTGGTGTTCCTGGACCTGGCCCGCACCACCCACTTCACCTACGAGGACGAGGCGGTCTGGGCCCACGCCGGGGGCCGCTTCCGCACCCTCTGGAAGACCCTCGCCGAGGCCGAGGCCGCCCTGGAGGGCCGGGGCCTGGTGCGGGGCCACCGCCACCTGCTGCTGCGCCCCGAGGCGGTGGTGGGGGTCCGCGCCGGCGACTCGGGCCGGATGTGGGTGCGCCTGCCGGGGGATGTGGAGGTCGAAGTGAGCCGCGGCGCGGCCCCGGGCCTCAAGCAGCGGCTGGGGCTGGCCTAAGAGTGCTTAACAAAACCCCGACGAGGCCCTGTGGGGGTTTTGTTAGGCACTCTAAAGGAATCTGAGCGGCTTCATCTCCGGGGCGAAGCCGTGCTTCAGGGCCTTCTCGTAGAAGAGGGCCAGGCTCTCCCGCTCGGCCTCGCCCAGGGTGTAGCTGATGTTCTTCGTGAGGTACTCCTCGAGCTCGAGCTTGGTCCAGCCGATGGTGCGCCGGGCCTCCTCCACGATGGCGGGGAGCTGGGCCATGCCGATCTCCAGGCTCTTGTGGAAGAAGGAGGCGACTCCGCCCGGGACCGGCGGCTGGGGGGCGTCCTCGCGCACCAGCCAGAGGGCGAAGACGAAGGGCAGGCCGGTCCAGGCATGCCACTCCTCGGCCAGGTCCAGCACGAAGAGCCCCTGTTTCGGGGCCCGCATGGCGGCGTCCCCGATCATGAGGGCCGCGTCGTGGGCCTCCAGCATGGCCGGCAGGTCCGGGCCCATGTCCGTGATCTCCGGGCTCACCCCGTAGCGCTCCCGCAGGATGAGCTGGCCCAGCACCACGCTGGTGCGGCTGGAGGTGTCCAGGGCCAGGCTGCGGATCTGCTCGGGCGGCACCTTGGAGAGGATGACCACGCTGCGCACCCGCCGGGGGGAGGCGATGCAGAGGCCCGGGACGATCCGGAGGCCGGGGATCCGCAGGTACTCGATGGAGCTGACGATGCCGGCGTCCACCTCCCCGCTCCGGAGCCGGTCGGCGCAGACAGAGGGGTAATGGAACTTCAGGTGGAAGTGCTCCCAGCCCAGGCCGTGCTTGAAACCGTGGTTGAGGGGGGCCGCGTTCAGGTAGTCGATGATGGAGAGGCGGAAGGGACGGTCGGCCATAGCCCAAGTCTACCCGTTTGAGGCCTACCCTTCCGGCCCCACCCTGCCATCATGCTCCCATGCACGTCTGGCATTACGAATTGACCTCTCCCCTGGGGCCCCTGCGGGCGGCCTTCGATGGGCGCGGGCGACTGAGGGAGCTGGCCATGGAGGGCCTGGACCCCCGCAAGACCAGCCCCCTGCCACCCAAGGAGCAGCGCGAGGCCAAGCGGTACCTGGATCTCCAGCTCGAGGCCTACCTGGGCGGGCGGCTCCGCACCTTCACCGTGCCCCTGGACCCCCAGGGGTCCTTTTCCCAAATCCGGGTGTGGGACGCCATGCTGTCCATCCCCTACGGGAAGACGGAGTCGGTGGAATCCCTGGCGGTCCGCCTTCATCTCGACCCCGAGGTGGTGGTCATGGCCTGCGTGTCCAACCCCATCGCGGTACTCATTCCCGCCCACCGGGTCCCCCGGGAGGGCGAGGGACCCCTCCCCGCCGCCCTCCGGGAGCTGGAAGCGGGCCACGGCTGGCGGCGTCCCTAGCCCGGAACTCTGGCATCCTGGGGGCCATGGTCGGTTCCCTGCACCTGGTTTCCTCGCCCCTCGGGCCGCTGGGGGCTGAGTTCGACGTCGAAGGCCGCCTGGTCCGCCTCACGCGCATCCGCGGGCAGGCACCCGAGCCGCCCGCCGGGCCGCCGCCCAGGCCGCTGCCCTTCCTGAAGCGGCAGCTGGATGCCTACTTCTCCGGCAACCTCCGGGATTTCAACATCCCGATGGTGGCCCAGGGCACGGAGTTCCAGCAGCGGGTGTGGAAGGAACTGGGGCGCATCCCCTACGGCCAGGCCATCTCGTATCTGGAGCTGGCCCGGCGCCTGGGCGACGAGAAGTGCATCCGCGCCGCCGCGCGGGCCAACGGCGCCAACCCCATCATCATCCTCATCCCCTGCCACCGGGTCATCGGCTCGGACGGCTCCCTGGTGGGCTACGGGGGCGGCCTGGACATGAAGGAATACCTCCTGCGCCTGGAGGGCATCCTGCCCAAGGCCCCGCCACAGCCCGCGCTGCCGCTGGAGTGGGATTGAGCGGTGCGCGGCCGCGAAGCTGGGACGACCCGGAGCTGGACCGTCTGGAATCAGCCCTGGCCGGGATCCTCGTGGCGCCGGGGCCGGTGCCCTCCGTGGCCGCCCTGGCCGCCGCCATCGGCGTGGACGCATCCCGCCTGGAGGCCCTCTTCCGGGCCCACGTCCACGCCGCGCCGGAGACCTTCCTCCGCAGGGCCTCCATCCGGGCCGCCTGCCACCGCCTGGTGGAGGGGAAGGCGGCCCGGGACCTGGACGCCCGGACCTTCCGGCGGGAGACGGGCCTGACCCCCGAGGCCTACGCGGCCCTCCTGGAGACGGGGCGGTTTGCGCTGGCCCTGCCGCCGGCCTTCCGGGTGGCCGACCTCCTCCGCTTCCACGGTCGCGACGCCCAGAGCGTGTCCGAGCGCGTGGAGGGGACCACGCTCCGCAAGGCCTACCTCGCCGGGGGCACCCCGGCGGTGCTGACCTTGGCCTTCGGGGAGGGGCGGGTGGCGGTGGCTCTGGAGGGCGGTCCCGGCACCCGCAGCGCCTTCGCCGGGG